>JAOTSW010000147.1 GCA_029864735.1 Chromatiales bacterium
CAGCTTCCCCAACTATGGTCAGCTGTCCGGGAAACGCCTGGAAGACTTGCGCGCCGGTGCCAGGGTGGAAGTGGACAGTGCGAAGCGCGACCCCCTGGATTTCGTGCTCTGGAAAACGGCCAAGCCCGGCGAACCCAGCTGGGAGTCACCCTGGGGCCAGGGCCGTCCCGGCTGGCACATCGAGTGCTCGGCCATGTCCATGGGCCTGCTGGGCAAGCATTTCGACATTCACGGCGGCGGCATGGACCTGAAATTCCCCCATCACGAGAACGAGATCGCCCAGTCCTGCGGCGCCACTGACGAGGCATTCGTTAACCTGTGGATGCACAACGGATTCGTGCGTGTTGACGAGGAAAAGATGTCCAAGTCCCTGGGCAATTTCTTCACCATCCGGGACGTCATGCAGCGCTTCCACGCCGAGGAAATCCGTTTCCTGATGTTGTCCAGTCACTACCGCAAGCCGCTGAACTACTCGGAGCAGGAACTGGCCTCGGCCGGCGCTTCTCTGGACGGGTTTTACACGGCCCTGTCCCGGACCCGGCCCGGCGCCGGGATGCCCGCGGAGGAAACCTACAGCCAGCGTTTCGCCGAGGCGATGGACGACGATTTTAATACTCCGGCCGCCCTGGCGGTGCTGGCGGAACTGCGCAAGGACATCAGCCGGCGGGTGGATGCCGGCGAGCAGGATGAGGCGGATAGCCTGGCTTGTTTGCTGGTGGAGCTGGGTGGCGTGCTTGGCATCCTTCAGCAGGACGCTGAGGGCTGGCTCAAGCGTTCTCGTCCTGGCAGCGAGGCGGAGGGGGGGCTGAGTGACGAGCAGATCGAGAGCCTGATCGCCCAGCGTAATGCCGCCCGGGAGGCCCGCAACTGGGGTGAGGCCGACCGCATCCGGGATCAACTCAAGGATGCGGGTGTTGTGCTGGAAGATGGTGCCGGCGGCACCGGCTGGCGCCGGGGCTAGTTGTCTATACGAGGCCTGGTCTAGCGCGACATGGCCGGATGGTTGCGGCGCAGGTCTGCCGCTTCCAGGGTGTTCATCATCAGCATTGCCACGGTCATCGGGCCTACACCGCCCGGTACCGGGGTAATCATCGATGCTCTCTCCGCGGCCGCCTCGAATTCCACGTCGCCACGCAGCTTGCCTTCCTCGTCCCGGCTAAGGCCCACGTCAATGACCACGGCGCCAGGCTTGATCCACTCGCCGCGCACCAGTCCCGCCTTGCCGGCAGCGGCCACCACGATGTCTGCCCGGCCTACATGCGCTGCCAGGTCGGTGGTAAAGCGATGAGTGACCGAGACGGTTGCGCCGTGCAGCAGCAATTCCATGGTCATGGGCCGTCCCACGATATTCGAGGCGCCCACCACCACCGCGTGCTGACCTTTCACGTCGATGCCGTAGTGATTAAACAGTTCCATCACCCCGTAGGGTGTGCATGAACGCAGCCTCGGAAGCCGCTGGGCAAGGCGTCCAACGTTATAGGGATGGAATCCATCCACGTCCTTGTCCGGGTTGATCCGCTCAATGACCTTACTGGTTTCCATGTGCGGGGGCAGGGGTAGTTGAACGAGTATGCCATCCACGCTTTCGTCGTTGTTCAGCTCATCGATCAGGTCCAGCAAATCTTCCTCGCTGGTAGAGGCGGGCAGGTCATGTTCAATCGAGCGGATGCCGGTCTGGGCGCAGGCCTTGCGCTTGGTTCGCACGTAAACCTGGGATGCCGGATCGCCACCCACCAGGACAACTGCCAGGCCGGGAGGGTTTTGGCCCTTGGCCAGGGACTGCTGGATCCGGGTCTTAACTTTCTCGCGGATTTTGGCGGCGACTTTCTTACCATCAATAATCTGTGCGGGCATAATCTACCTAACACCTTTTTAAACCGAGGCGCATTGTCGCATGGCCTTCCACGGGGCAACAAGATTAGTCTGAAATGGAGGTATTTTGAGATTCGTGCTTGCGCATCCCGGGTTGGTTGCCTAGAATTGCCGTCCCGATTAGGGCTGACCGTGGCCCTGGGGTAAACGGCTGAGGGCTTGCGGGTCTTCGCATATCGGGGCATGGCGCAGTCTGGTAGCGCATCTGCTTTGGGAGCAGAGGGTCGGCGGTTCGAATCCGTCTGCCCCGACCAACATCCCGTTTACGTGGAACGCGGTCAGGCTGGTGTACAACGCGCCTGTAGCTCAACCGGATAGAGCAACGGCCTTCTAAGCCGTAGGTTGCAGGTTCGAGTCCTGCCAGGCGCGCCAATTGCGCCGGCTGGAATGATGTAGAAGTAACGCTATGGTGGGCGTAGCTCAGTTGGTAGAGCTCCGGATTGTGATTCCGGCGGTCGTGGGTTCGAGCCCCATCGTCCACCCCACTTCTTCCTGGCGATTGTTCGTACGGGAGGGAGTGAGCCAGGTGCGTAAATCTGGCAATAGTTGGATCCCTCAGTGGGGCATTAGCTCAATTGGCAGAGCAACGGACTCTTAATCCGCAGGTTGTAGGTTCGATTCCTACATGCCCCACCACTTTTTACATGTAAAACAGCGGCCTAAACGGCCGCTGTTTTCGTTTGTGCCCCACTGCCGCAGTTGCCCGGCCTGGTTCATCGATCACCGGGTCTCAAGCTCTCCTTGGGCCGGGCCATATAGCTATCTTTCACGATTGACCGACCGGCAAAGTAGTTGGATAGTATTTACTTTGACGCAGTGGATGCCAAGGACAGGTGTCTGCAGAAACCCTGGGTGCATTGGACGCATATCGGCCACCCCCGAGATCTCGGGCCGGGCGATCCGGGCGCACCTTTCCTGTCTTTGGTAACTCACCCGTCAGTCGCCTGTTGCGTTGGGAGCGAGTGACCATGATCAATATCCTGTTACCCCTGGACGGCTCGGTAGTTGCCGAGGAGGCCGTTAAGCATGCATTGCGGATCGCCAGGACATTTCCTGCCAGGCTGACCGTGCTGCGTGTGATTCACGGGTCCGATCGGTCCGGACCGGTGCAGGCTGACAGCGTGGACATTGCCTTGTTGCGGCACCAGGCGCAGGCCTATTTCCGTGGCTTGCTGGCCAAGTACGACATCGACCCGGACCAGGTCGACTTCCTGGTGCTGGACGGCAGCCCGGCGGAGTCGGTGGTGAACTACCTGCACGAGGCCAAGCCCGACCTGCTGGTGCTGACCCGCTTCGGACGCGGGAATGCAAGCGAGTTTGCTGCCGGGGGCACGGCCCAGAAGATCGTTTCCCGGGCCAACTGCTCCATCCTGCTACTTGACCCCCGCGAGCGAATTGACTCCAGAACACCCTACGGGCGTCTGCTGGTGCCCGTGGATGACAGCCGGGCCTCGGACGCAGCGGTGGCTATTGCCAGCATGATGGCAAAGGTAAACGAGACGTCGCTGGTGCTTCTCCAGGTGGTGGCCGAACCGACGCTGCCGAAGGGTCTGCCGAATACCCGCTATGCCCGGGAGTTGGTGAGCGAGATGCACGGGCTCATCCTTCAGGAGGCCAGGCGCCGACTGCAGGACCTGGCCGCAACGCTGCCCCCGGAGATTGCCGTGGACACAAGGACAGTGGTCGCACCGGATGCCTCGCTGGTAATTGAGTCCGTCGCGGAAGACGAGAACTGCGACATGCTGGTGCTGCACACGGAGGGCCAGGGGCTTGATGTGAAAGGAACCGAAAGACGGCACCGTTTCGAGGAAGTGAACCAGTCTCTGCTGCTGTTTTCCCGCAGGCCCCTGCTGCTGTTGCAGCCGGTACTTGAGGAGGGCGTATCCAGCCGCTTCCGGTGCGTGTTCCTGGACGAGCAACGCTTGCAAGCAGGATAGACCGTGGGCGGTCCGTCTGAGCATGACGCGCTGACAGTAATGGACCCGTTTTGCAGCCCGGGGATATTCGGTCGGCTGGCCAGCGGGCGCCGGATCCGGCGCAAGATCGAGCAGCGCTTTGACGCCGTCCTGCACGAGATTGCCCGCTCAGATCCGGCCAGGGTACGCCGTGTTCCACATGCACGCTGGTTGCTGGATAACAGCCACCTGGTTCGACAGGCCCTGCAACAGGTCCAGACGGACTTGCCCCGCGGGTTCTTGCGGCAGTTGCCCAGGGTGCAAGTCGGGACTGAGTCCCCCATGCCCCGGATTTTCGCGCTGGTCTGGAAGTTTTTGCGGCAGAGTGAATTGCCGGTGGATATTCAGGCGCTTCACGGCCTATGCCGGGACTACCGCGACCCGGGGCGGGTGCCGCATCAGTTGAGCCTGGGCGAGTTGTGGGCCGTGCCCATTGCCTTGCGCATAGGGCTGCTGTGCCAACTGTGCGAGGAGGCCGAAAGCAAGCGACCCCTGGTGCGCGGTGACGCTCCCCAGGCCACAGAGGCAGGGAACCCGAAGGTTGTGGCGGGTTGTATCGTCAGTCTTCGGGCCGTGGAAACCCGGGACTGGACAAAGTTTGTCGAGTACTGCAGCGCGGTGGCGCGCTACCTGGCCCTGGACCCGGCGGGGCATTACCAAGACATGGATTTCGACAGCCGGGACCGTTACCTGGGCGTGGTCGAGCGCCTGGCCCGGCGCGCCGGTCGCGAGGAACCGGAGGTGGCCCAGGCCGCGCTGCAGCTGGCGCGCCAGGCGGCGGATGGCGACCAGGCGGAACACCTGCGGCACGTCGGCTATTACCTGGTAGACCAGGGGCGTCTCACGCTGCAACGCCAGGTTGCCTACCGTGCAACGCTGCGGGAGCGGCTGGCCGGCCTGCTGCGGGCTCATCGCATGGGCTTGTACCTGGGGGCCATCACCGGCCTGTCTGCATTGGGAAGCGGTCTGCTTCTGGTATGGCTGCTCTGGGACGGGCTGGGCTTGTGGGCCAGCGTCAGCGCCGCGCTGCTGGCCCTGGTTCCCTTGATGTCGGTGGCCTCGGGCGCAGTGAACTTCCTGCTCTCTCACCTGGTGGCACCGGCGCGGCTGGCAAAGCTGGATTTCTCCGACGGTATTCCGGCCGGACACCGGAGCATTGTCGTTGTGCCGATGATGCTCAGCTGCAAGGAGGACATCCGCGAGAACCTGTTTACGCTGGAGAAAAACTATCTGGGCAACGCCGACCGCCGGCTGCACTTCGCTTTGCTCAGCGACTTTCTCGATGCGTCGGAGGCCCAAACGCCGGCAGACCTGGCATTGCTGCGCCAGGCGCAGGACGGCATCAACGCCTTGAACTCGCGTTACCGGGCAGAAGCCGGAGGGGCCGGACCCTTTCTGCTGTTTCACCGGCGTCGCACATGGAATGGCCGGCAGCAAGTGTGGATGGGTTCGGAACGCAAGCGCGGCAAACTCGAGGAATTCAATGACTTGCTCAGGGGAGACGGGAACACCGGCTTTGTACTGCAACATGGGGATCGGGTGCCGGATTTCCGGCGCATCCGTTATGTGATCACCCTGGATGCGGACAGTTATCTCCCCACCGGCGCGGCCGCCCGGCTGGTGGGCGCCATGGCACATCCCCTGAACCGGCCACGACCCGGTGCGGGGCCAGGTCGGCTTGATGGCGGGTTCAGCGTGATTCAGCCCCGTCTGGAGACAAATCCGGTTACCGGCGCCGACAACCTGTTCGAGCGGGTTTTTGCCGGCGATGTCCTGCTGGACCTATACACTCATGCGGTGTCCAACGTTTACCAGGACGTGTTTGGCGTTGGCATCTTCGTGGGAAAAGGCATCTACGACCTGGATGCGTTCCGAAGCAGTGTGGCTGGCAAGCTGCCTGCCAACGCCATCTTGAGTCACGATCTCCTGGAAGGCCTGCTGGGCAGGGTGGGGCTGGCCTCGGATATCGTGATCCTGGAGAACTACCCGTCCAGTTATGTTGCCTACCTCAAGCGACTGCACCGGTGGATTCGTGGCGACTGGCAGTTGCTTCCGTGGCTGTTCCGGCGACGGACTGTCGACGGTGAGTGTTTTAGTCCCGGGGCAATAGGGCGCTGGATGCTGTTTGACAACCTGCGCCGAAGTCTGCTGACGCCGTCGATGTTGGCCCTGCTGTTGCTGGGCTGGCTGCTGTTGCCTGCGAACATCGGCACCTGGACCCTGGTGTTTGCCGTGTTGCCCGGTCTTCCCATTTTATTGCCTGTCACCCTGGCGCTGCGAACAAGCGCCTGGCGCTGGGGAACCATCGAGGCCAGCCTCCGGAACCTGCTCCGGCATGCGGGCGCCGATGCGGCGCGATGGATAGCTGTATTGGTATTTCTTCCGACCGAGGCCCGGGTGGTGGTCGACGCGGTACTCAGGAGTTTGTACCGCATCGGCGTTAGCCATAAGAACATGCTGGAATGGACTACCGCAGCCCAGGACATTCGCGCG
>JAOTSW010000148.1 GCA_029864735.1 Chromatiales bacterium
GATACTCGCCTTTTCCCAGCTGTGGCATGTGTTCAACATGCGAGCCGATCACAGCCATGCTTTTATTAATGAGATCACCGGCAATCCCTGGGTCTGGGCCGCCATCGGTATCTGCATAGCCATCGTCGGGCTGGCTTTTGCCTTTGGTCCATTGCGCGACGCGCTGGTTCTGAGAATGCCGGACTTCCATGGCTGGGCGCTAATTATTGCCGCCAGCGTGGTGCCGCTATTGTTCGGACCGCTTGTAAAACGAATTCTGCCGACTCGCAACAAGGCCGCCCGGGAATAGCACTTGGCTTTGATCAGGTTTGCCAGAAAATCCAGGCCACAAAATTTTGCTGGAAACGTCCCTGACACCCGGAGTAATTTTTAGCACGCACGGCAGATCATTGGCCCAACAAATACTGGCTTGGAGAATGGCTGGGCGCCTGTTTGCGACGGTAACTCAAGCCTCTCGCTCGGGGCGAGCGGAAATATGGTGCCGGAGAGAGGATTCGAACCTCCGACCCACGCATTACGAATGCGTTGCTCTGCCAACTGAGCTACTCCGGCACGCGCCCACAGGACTACGCGAGGCGCGCAAGTATAGTGCAGCGCCGTTAGGACGGCAATATTGAGGCTCAGTGCTTGTTACGAACCTTGATCGTGACTTCCACGCTTTCAGCAACCGTCCCTTCAGGCAATTTCGGCATGATCGCGAAATTCATCTGGTCGGGAGGAATGTCCATCACCTCACCGGTGTCTACATTGTAGAAGTGGTGATGAGCATGAGTCGTTGAGTCGTAAAACATCCTGACCGGATCAACATTCAATTCCCGGATCAGACCCCGAGTCACAAACAGATTCAACGTGTTGTAAACAGTGGCCTTGGAAACCCGGTAGCCGGCTTCATGAACCTTGTTGAGGATTTCTTCCGCACAAACGTGCTGCGGCCTCTCGAACAAGATTTTCCCAACCTGCATACGCTGCGAGGTCGGTGACACGCCCTTGGATCTGAGTAAACCTTCTAGCTCTCTGTCATCCATCTGCCTACCCCTATTACAGAAACCCGCCCACCATGCGCGGGCTTTGTCAGAATTTAATCCCGGTCTTGGACTCGGGCTAATTCTGACACCGAATTCCATTATGACCACTGGTGGTTTGTAAGCAAGCGTTAAGTGGGTATTTTGCGGAAACTACTGATTTCTCTGCTAAATCCCGTAATAAAGGGCTGGAAGCGCGATTCAGCATTCGGCTTACTTATTCAGCAATGAATAGCCCAAGAAAATTTCAAAACAACTCGCACGGATGGACTGCGCTAAACCTGCTCATCAGCGTATCCATTATTGCAATCCTGACCAGTCTCGCCCTGCCCGCATTCAGTCGCCTGGTCTGGGACCTGAGGCGGGTAAGCGCCGTTAACTCCCTGGTGCACAGCCTGCACCTGGCTCGAAGTGAAGCAATAAAAAGAGCTCGGTTAGTAGTACTTTGCCCCACCGACGCCTCCGGTACCTGCCTCGAAAGAACCGGGCCGTGGACAGACGGATGGATGGTGTTCGTGAATCTGGATAGGGACCACCCCCCTCGCCGCGACCCGGGAGAGCCCATCATCCATATGACCTCTGCACCGGCCGGGATAGACATCCATGCCAACAGAAGCGCCTTCGTTATGCGCCCCGTAACCGTGCGCAGCACCAATGGCACGGTGACATTCTGCGATCCGGCCGGAAGGATGACGGGGCGGGCCGTCATTGTGAGCTACACCGGTCGACCCCGCAGCAGTGGTCGCGATTTGCGCTGTCCGGGGCTCTGAAAGCTTGAAAATTCGCCGCTTATCCGGGCTAAACTGCCGCTTGTCGGAGAAATATTGGCTTGGCAGACGGGGCGCGGAGAATGCATGTCATGAAAAAGCAAAAGCAAAACGGTTTCACCCTTATAGAATTGATGGTCACGATAATGGTCATGGCCATCGTCCTGGGGATTGGAATTCCGTCAATGACCGACTTCGTGCGAAATAGCCGGATGACCGGAACCGCAAACGACCTGCTGGCCGCCATGCATGTGGCCCGCAGCGGGGCGGTGTCGCGTAGAGCCCCTACCACGGTCTGCCGAAGCGCCAATCCCATGGCCGCGACGCCGGCCTGCGGTGCGGGCACCGGCTGGATTGTATTCGTGGATGCCAACGATGTGGATGGGGACGGCCTCCCCGACGGTGACGGTGCACTGAATGCCGGCGAGGAAATCCTGCTGGCCAACCAGGGCCCGCCTGAGACGATCACCATTACCACCACTCCGGCAGGAAGCAATTTTGTCTCCTACGCCAGTACGGGATTTCTAAGGTCCGTGGGCGGAACCCCCTCAGCCACCGGCTTCACGCTTTGCGATAGCCGGGGGAATGTGGTCACGGCAGGCGCCAATTCTGCCGCCAGGGCCATCGTCGTTTCACCCACCGGGCGACCACAGATACTTCGCACCATCGCTGAGATCACCGCAGCGGGAGGATGCTAGAAATGAGAACATCTTTTACATCGCGTCCCGGAAAAAATGGCTTTTCCCTTGTTGAGGTGCTGGTCGCATTGCTGGTCATCTCCATCGGCATGCTGGGCCTTGCGGCCCTGTATGTGGAAACCCTGCGACTGAATCGTACCGCCATCTACCGAACCCAGGCGGTGACACTCGCCTCGGATATGGCGGAACGGATTCGCGCCAACGCTGGTGGTGCTGCGGGCTACGCAGGCGCCGGAGCGGACTCCGGTTGCAACGACGGCGCCACTGCCGCTGTGGAATGCACCGCTGCCCAGATGGCCGCCCAGGATATATTTGACTGGCAGCAAATGGCGCAGACCCTGCTACCCGGTGGTACGGCCACCATCGGCGTTGTAGCGGCAGGTGGCGGCACACCCAATGTATACACCCTGACGATCACCTGGACTGAAGTCAGCCAGGGCGGCAACGTCAGTTACGTGATGACGGTGGAGGCATGATGAATTCTACTCCGACAGAAACCCGCCGCCTCCAGAAGGGCGTCACACTGATCGAACTGATGGTGGCGATGCTGATCGGCTCCATCTTGCTGATCGGTGCAATCACGGTTTTCAGCGACAGTCGCCGAACCTTCCGCACCAGCGACATCATCGCCCGCTTGCAAGAAAACGCCCGTTTTGCCCTGGACACTATCGAACCGGACATCAGGCAGGCTGCCTTCTGGGGCCTGGCCAACGGCTACACTCTTATCGAGGGAACTGCCAATGCAGACAATCCTGTCCCCCCAGGCATGGATGTCACCGGAGACTGCGGACAAAACTTTGCACTGGATTTGAACAATGCGGTCCAGGGCAGTGATAACGCATTTGACTACAGTTGCGGCGCCTATGGAGCCGGCAGCGTGGCAAATTCCGACGTGATCACAGTTCGTCACGCAAGCCGGGCAACCGCCGCGCTTGAAGCCGGCAGGCTGCAGATCCAGTCGGACCGTGAAAAGGTCCGGGTATTCGTGGACGGCGCGATGCCCCCGGGTTTTGTTGTCGCCCCTGAATCCCAAACCCATAACCTGGTAGTGAACTCTTATTACCTGAGCCAGGACTCCGTGCTTGGTGCGGGAGTGTCATCCCTGCGTCGCAAGCGCCTGGCCCCGGGCCCATCCATGATCGATGAAGAAATCATTCCTCATGTGCAGGACTTCCAGGTGCAACTGGGGGCCGATACTACCGGCGACGGTGCAGCAAATATGTACGTGCACCCGGACAATCTGCCTGCCGGCGCCGTAGTCGTGGCCGTGCGGGTCTGGCTATTGTTCAGGGCCGACCAGATCGACGGCGGTTACACAGACGCACGCACTTACCGCTATGCGGGCCAGCAACTGGGCCCCTTCAACGACAATTTTCACAGGTTGCTGGTCTCCAAGACCATTCAACTGCGTAACACGAGGTTCTAGGCATGGCTCTCACCCATCACAAGCAACAAGGCGCGGCGCTGGTCATCGGCCTGATATTGCTATTGATAATGACCCTGCTGGGCGTTACCGGCATGAACACCGCTTCTCTGGAATTGCTCATGACCAGCAACGAGCAATTTTCAGAGAACGCCTTTCAAGCTGCCGAAGTGGGCATTGAGCGAAGACTGTCCGCGGGTGGTTTCACCACCGCTGGAGGTCCCGTCACCGTAACGGGTGCAACAGGTAATGGCGACAGCTTCACAAGCACCACATCCTTCGAAGTGGAAACCGATGTTCCCCCGCGTGTGGGATCGGCCTTCAGTCGCGGCATTGCCGGCAGTGGATTTGGGGCATACCACTTTGAAATAGTCAGTCGCGGGGCCTCCCAGAGGAACGCGATTTCCCAGCACACTCAAGGCCTGTACCTGGTTGGTCCGGGCGGCGGCTCGCGCTTCTAGCCGCAATCATTGGAGAACGCACATGTTCATTCGAATTACGCTAATCACTGCCCTGCTGCTTTGTTGCTCTGCGGCCAATGCATCGCAAGATATGAAGTTGGCAGCACATGCCTACGAGCTCCAGGCCGGCAGCATTACCCTGCCCGAAAAGGCCGGTCGCTCTGTGATGATCCGGGGATGCGAGAACTGCCCCGGTGTACGGCATACGCTAGTAAAGGAAACCTCCTACTGGGTGGACGACCAGCAAGTTTCTCTTGAAGACCTGAGAATCGCGATGCGCAGCGCTCCCGAGGCACTGCTCGTGGTGAACTACCTCATCAAGAACAACAACGTCGCCTCAATCAAGCTGATAGGCCAGGCCCCTTCCAACTCCGGCGGTAACCGGCAGTACAGGGACAATCGAAGCCCCCGCGAGTATCGCTCGCAAGGTACTTCGAACTAAATCACTGCGGAGCCAGACATGAACTACTCAGCCAGACAAATTATCTTCAGCTTTGCTACGGCACTGATCACCCTGTCCAGCGGCGCGCCTGCGCTTGCCGATGACACAGAACTGTTTGTTGGTGACGCCAGCGCCCAGGAAGGCGCCTACCCCAACTTGCTGTTCATCCTGGATAACTCGGGAAGTATGGGCAGTCAGCCATCAGGTTCAAGCGGCACCTCCCAGAGCTATGACCCGGCCATCACTTATGACGGCGATTGCACGGCAGACCGAATTTATTACCTGACCGGCGGCGGCCGAGGAAACAACCTGCCGGATCCGCCTGAGTGCGGCACCGGCGCCTATTTCAACAGCCCCGCGCTGATGTGCGACGCTGCCCGCCAACCATTGACACAAACCGGTTTCTATACCGACACCGTCGCACGCTGGGATACACACGACGCGGACTCAAGCCGACACCAGTGGGAAGACCTTGCGACCTCAGACCTCGACAGCTACGTGGAGTGCCGGGCTGACGAGGGCGTCCACGGCGGCACACCGAATCCCCTGACCGACGTGTACGCGGCCAATGGCGATGCCGGCCCCTGGTCCAGCAACTGGGGTGACCGGATCAGGAACTGGAACCGGAACTTCAATACCACCACACTCTACACGCCTAACTACCTGAACTATTACTGGTCGATTGGGGTGCTCCAGAACCGGACAAAGCTTGAAATTGTCCAGTCGGCGGCGGTTGACCTGATCAATTCAATGAACAACGTCAACGTTGGCCTGATCAACTTTGACACTGTGTCCCAGGTAGAAGGTGGCGACGTCATCACTCCCATGGGAGATATTGCTTCCGTGCGCACCGAGATCATCGGCCAGATTAATGCCATGACGGCACGCACCTGGACCCCGTTGTCCGAAACCATGTACGAGGCGGGTCTGTATTACATGGGCCAAAATCCGGATTATGGCAACCGCGACAGGCTGAGTGTGAATTCGTCGCGGGCGATAGACGGTAGTTATGAGTCGCCTATCCTGTACGAATGCCAGAACAATTTCGTGATCCTGCTGACTGATGGTGAGCCCACCCAGGACACCAGCGCCGATACAGAAATCGCGGCACTCAATGGCAGTTGTGACGCCAACCCCGCGCCCATGACAACTCAACACGGGCACTGCCTGGATGACATGTCCCAGTACATGTACGAGAACGACTTGATGCCGGACATGGCAGGCGTTCAGAACGTCATCACCTACACCATCGGTTTCGATACCGACTTCCCGCTGATTAGCGCCACGGCCACCAAGGGTGGCGGCGAATTCTACCTGGCCAATGACGCCAAGTCCCTGGCCAACGTACTAACTGCCATCGTGCGAAACATCCTGAACACCCAGACGTCTTTTGTGGCGCCGACCGTTTCGGTCAATGCGTTCAACAGGACCCAGACCCGGGATGATCTTTACGTCGCGC
>JAOTSW010000039.1 GCA_029864735.1 Chromatiales bacterium
CACCTCGGTCAGCGACAGGTTTTTCTCCACTACCGTTTCGCCATCCTCCCGTGCCAGCTTGATCACCATGGCCCGGGTGATGCCCGGAAGACAGCTGTCGGCATGGGGAGTATAGAGCACACCTTTCTTGACCAGGAACACATTGGTGTCGTTGGTCTCCGAGACAAAGCCGTTTACATCCAGCATCAGGGCGCTGTCGACTCCCGCAACATTGGCCTCTATGGCGGCCAGGATATTGTTGATCAGGTTATTGTGATGAATCTTCGAATCCACGCACTGGGGGGAGTTCCGGCGGATCGCAGAGCTGATCAATCGGATTCCGGCGCCGGGGTAGACCGGCGCTTTCCATTCGGCCAGTACGATCAGGCAGCAGCCGGACCGGTTAAGTCGGGGATTCATGCCCGAGGTGACCTTTTCTCCCCGGGTCAGGGTCATGCGCACGTGGGCGCCATCGAACATGCCATTGGCTTCCAGGGTGTCGAACAGCGCTCTTTCAATCTGGCTGCGCGGGGGTATCCCTTCAAACGCCATGGCCTTGGCGGAGTCCAGCAGGCGGTCCAGGTGGGCCTCCAACTCGGCAACTCGCCCGTCGTAAACCCGCAGACCCTCCCAGACCGCATCACCGCCCTGGACTGAACTGTCGAACACTGAGACCTTTGCCTGGTCACGGGGAAGGAGTTGTCCGCCCACGTGGACCAGGATGTCGTCGTTACGTGGATCTGGGAGCGTTGGGGTCATGAGTCTGTGGTTCCGTGGCTGCTGAATTGGTAGAGCCTTTGATAATACTCGCTGGATTCCTCCAGCAGGGGTTTAAGAGCGTCGGGCACTGGAGCGGTCTTGTGCCGGTAGGGGGTGAAGCCGGTGGTCTCGTGCACTCGGTGGTACCAGTGGGGCGCCCAGATTCCGTCCTCAGGTTTTGCTCCCTCAGGCCAGCTGAGCATGGCTTCCTCAAACTTCATTCCCAGGTACTGGCATACCTCGTTCAGGACTGTTCGGGGGTCCAGCAATAGATCTCTGGCGTCGATTACCAATACACGCTGGCCAATGGATTGCAGTTCCTGGAGTAATTCCCACTGCAGCGCCAGGCCCGTGTCGCGCAGGGTTGGCTCGGGAATTTGCCTGCTTAATGAGGGCAGCATTTGTTCAGGGTCACGTATCAATAACAGGTTACGACTGCGCTCAAGGAAGGCATGGTCCATATCGCACAAGTGATGGGCCATCTGTTTCAGAAACAGCCGTGGGCGCTGGCGGGGCTGTTGCAGGAGCGTGTTGATAACCCGGTTGCCATCGCAGTCCATATCGTCCATGACTTCCCTGGCGGCGGGGTGGTCAGCGCCGCTTACCCTGAGGTAATGCCCGTACAGGGGTTCATCCACGACCAGGGTATCGCTGCGTTGGCGAAAACTGTACATCAGGGCCGTGGATACGTTTCGCGGCCCCGACCACATATTGATTATTCCTGTGTCGTCCATCTGAAGGTCATCTTGGTGAAGGAGTGATATTTTCTATTACCGTACACCTGATTTTGCGGATTTCAACGTTGGGGGACCCGCCCGCCCAGGCTCATTAGTGTGGCGTTCACAGGGTCCTTGCCTTAAGGTCGCTGACTGGTTCAACGCATTCTGTCATTGACCGGGCTGGATTGCAGCCTTGTCTGCATACTGGAGCTTATTCATGACCCGACGACTATCTTTCGTTGCAGTGCCATTGATGTTTTTCTTCATGGCCGCCTGCAGTGAGACGCAGCAGGATGCGCCCCGGGTGGTGGTCACTGAACCCATGCTGATAGTGGATACCCATATCGATGTCCCGTACAGGCTTGAGGAACATTACGAAGATGTGTCGAATGCTACCGAGAAAGGCGATTTCGACTATCCCCGGGCCGTCGCCGGTGGCCTGAATGTGGCCTTCATGTCGGTGTATGTCCCGGCAGAAATGCAGGATCCGGGAGCCGCAAAGCCTGTCGCCGAAAAGTTGATCCGGCTGGTCCGGGGGATTGAGAGCAGTGCGCCGGAGAAGTTTTCCCTGGCAAACAGTACTGCCCAGGTGATGGACAGTGTGGCCCGGGGAAAGATTGCGATGGTGATGGGTATGGAGAACGGCGCCGGCCTGGAAGATGATTTGGCCAACGTAGCCTACTTTCACGCCCAGGGGATACGCTACGTTACCCTGACTCATGGCAAGGCCAACCTGATCGCAGATTCTTCCTACGATATGGAAAGACCCTGGGGCGGCTTGAGTCCCTATGGGCGCGAGGTGGTAAAGGAGATGAACCGGGTCGGCATCATGGTGGACGTTTCCCATGTCTCCGATGAGACTTTCTACCAGGTGATGGATCTAGCGGCGGTGCCGGTGATCGCCAGCCACTCCTCTGCCCGATATTTCACGCCGGGATTCGAGCGCAACATGAGTGATGACATGATTCGTCGACTGGCCCGGGACGGTGGTGTGATCCAGATAAACTTTGGTTCCTCCTTCCTCACTGGAGTGGCTAACCAGTGGTTTGTGGATATGCTTAAAGAACGGACCGCATGGACCCAGGCCCGGCAAGACGGGCAGCCGGACAGCGAGGAGCTTGAGGCGTTCGTGAATGAATACCGGGAGACCAATCCCATGCCCTACGCCAGCCTGGATGACGTGCTTGATCACATTGATCATGCGGTAGGCCTGGGCAGTGTGGATAACGTTGGTATTGGTTCGGACTTCGATGGAGTGGGGGACTCCCTGCCTGTCGGACTGAAGGATGTGTCTGATTACCCCAACCTGATTGCCGGGCTGCGCACCCGCGGCTATAGCGACGAGGATATTCGCAAGATCATGGGCGGGAACCTGATGCGAGTCTGGCGCATGGCGGAAGATTACGCCGACGGTATCAGGGCAATTCCGAATTGACCTGATTGCGTCGGGGGAACACTCTGGAGACTGGTTCTGTAGATTGGCAGAAGCGTATGAGAATAGGGATGTTTATGCGCGCCGCGATACTGGCTTTTGGGCTCTTGCTGGGTACCTCGGTAATGGCGCAGGGCCGGGCGGATTACCTGGAAAATTGTTCTGCATGTCATGGACGATTCGCTGCCGGAGATGGCCCACTCACCGGGGTGCTTTTGGTACCCGTTCCAGATTTGCGCCGTCTATCGGCGCTGTCGGGTGGCATTTTTCCCGCAGACTACGTGTACCAGGTCATTGATGGCCGCAAGCAATTCTTAAGCCATGGCGACCGGTTCATGCCGGTATGGGGCAGCGAGTTCTGGTTGCAGGCAGGCGCCGATGAGCAGGCCGAGGCCGCGGTTCGTCAGCGTATCCTGAATCTGGTTAATTACCTGGCCTCGATCCAGCTGACGGAATGAGTGTCGGTCGGTGCAGGGTACTGCATGCTCATGTGGTGATGAGCGGGTGTCCGGGAGTTACTGATTAGGCCTTTTAGCGGGTAGGCCGCTGTCCATACCCCAAGAATTACCAGCAAGGTACCGCTCAGTCGCCTGACGTTTCGTGAACGGGTAAACCGTTGCAATGTTCCTGCGGCAGCGCCTGCAGCCACCATGGCGGGC
This sequence comes from Chromatiales bacterium, assembly GCA_029864735.1. Taxonomy (GTDB): domain Bacteria; phylum Pseudomonadota; class Gammaproteobacteria; order Steroidobacterales; family BM003; genus CAKZML01. The sequence goes on from JAOTSW010000039.1 coordinate 3,549, forward strand.
AGGGTACCCATGCCAAAGGCCAGCATCAGCAAACTGCCTTCGGCGACTTGCCCGGTACCCGCAGCGGCAAGCAGCATGGTGTAGGTCAGGCCGCAGGGCAGCCATCCCCACAGGGCTCCCAGGCCCAGCATGCCGGCAGCGCTGCGCGAGGAAAGCAGGCGCCTCGCGGTGGGCGAAAGCAGTGCCCAGACTCGGGACCCGGCAGTTTCCAGCAGGCTGGGGAGGCGCCAGCCCAGGGCAATATTTAGTCCAATGAGGATCAGGATTACACCGGTCAGGCCGCGGGTGATCATGCTCCACAATGGCAGGTCTATGGCGCTACCCAGGGCAAAGGACACGCCGCCGGCCAGCGCGCCGGCCAGGCCATAGCTGCCGATGCGTCCCAGGTTATACAGCAAGGCCCAGGACAGCTTGCGAGTTTCCTGGCCGGCGCCGATGGCACCGGCTATACCGCCGCACATCCCCATGCAATGCACGCTGCCAAGCAATCCCGCCAGCAAGGCGCCTGCCATCGTGGTGATTTCATTCATTCGCGTTTCCTGTCTTCATCCATGGCAGACAGTTCGGGGTTGGGACGGGTGTCGTCGTCCAGCAGGATCTTCCAGGCAGGGCTTTCCAGGTCTTCGAACTGGTCGTTGCGTACCGCCCAGAAGAACGCGGCAATCCCGATGATCAGCAGCACAAGGCTAAGAGGGATCAGGACCAGCAGTATGCTCATTCCATGGCCTCCCTGGTTTGGCCGCCGGGTTTGCCGGACACCCTGCCCACCCTGAGTGCGTTCAGGACAACCAGCAGGGAACTGGCGGACATGCCCAGGGCAGCCATCCAGGGCTGAACCAGCCCGGCTGCAGCCAGGGGCAGGGCCGCAAGGTTGTAGCTTATCGCCCAGGCCAGGTTCTGGCGAATAATGGTCATGGTCCGGCGTACGGTGTTCATTGCCAGCAACAGGGGCCACAGACTGTCGGTCAGGAGAATACTGTCAGCGGTGCTTTGGGCCAGGGCGGCGCCGGAACCCAGGGCCACCGAGACATCAGCGCCGGCCAGTACCGGAGCGTCGTTGATTCCGTCCCCCACCATCATGACCCGGTCGCCCTTTTGCTGACGCAGACGCAGCAATTCAAGCTTCGCCTCGGGTGTCATGTTGGCGTGAACCCGGGTAATGCCAAGTTCCCTGGCCAGGCTGTCCGCAGCGCTCTGTCGATCACCGGTTGCCAATTCGACTTCCATGCCAATGGTGCGCAGTGCCTGAATAACCTGCGAGGCTTCGGGTCTGGCTTTGTCATGCAAGGCGATACTGGCCATGGGACCGTTTTCGTCACCCAGTACAACCCCGCCATCGCCTGGCATCCACTCCGGGCGGGCCCGTCCGGGATGCAGTTCGGCAATGAAATCCGGATGGCCGATGCGCAGGGTGTGCCCGTTGACCTGTCCCTGGACGCCGCGACCGGTAACGATCTGGACCTTGCTCGCAGGGTGCTGGATGTGGATATTTTCAAAGGCCGAAGCAATGGGGTGAGCGCTCTCGTGTTCCAGCGCGGCAGCCAGCGTCAACGCCTGCTCACGATCCAGTCCGGGGCGGGTATGCACCTGGCCAATGCTGGGCAATCCGTTGGTCAGGGTTCCTGTCTTGTCGAAGATCACCCGGTTGCATTGGGCCATGGCCTCCACTGTATGGGAGCGGGTGACCAGTACCCCGTTCCTGGCCAGGTGACTGGTGGCCGCGGTCAGCACGGTAGGTGTGGCCAGGGACAGGGCGCAGGGACAGGTGATTACCAGCACGGACAGGGTGATGGGCAAGGCCAGTTCCGGCGCCCGCAGGAACCAGAAGGTCGCCACCAGGCAGGCCACCACCAGCACAATAACTACGAACCAGGCGGCCACCGTGTTGGCCGCGCGGGCCAGGTGCGGGCGCTCTGCCTGGGCGCGTTCGAGCAAGCGCGTAATTCCCGCTATGACCGTGTCCTGGCCCACGGCGCTGACTCGAACTCGCAAGGGGCCGGTGAGGTTCGTACTGCCACCCAGCACCGGGTCCTGGATGCCGCGGGCTCGTAGTGTGGACTCGCCGCTGATCAGGGACTCGTCCACGCCGCTGTCTCCCTGGATGACGATGCCATCGCAGGGAAACGAATCGCCGGGCCTTACCAACACGGTGTCGCCTATGTGCAATTCATTAACGCCAATTCTTTCGGTCACCTCGCCGGTCACCCGCAAAGCGGTGCGTGGAACTGTCCTGGCCAGCGCATCGGCAGTGTCCCCGGCGCGGTGTCGCGCCATCATTTCCAGGTAACGCCCCAGGGACAGGAAGAACACGAACATGGTCACCGAGTCGAAATAGACCTCGCCACTGCCACTAAGGCTGTTCCATACGCTCGCCAGATAGGCCACGGCAATGGCCAGGCTGACCGGCACGTCCATACCGGGCCGGCGGCTGCGAAGGTCTCGCAGGGCTCCCTTGAAAAACGGGGCGCCTGCGTAAAAGGCCACGGGTGTAGCGACCAGCAGGCTTACCAGGCGCAGGAACTCGCGAATCCAGGGGTCCATGCCCTGGAAGGCGCCGGCATACAGCGAGACCGCAAAGGTCATCACCTGCATCATGCCGAGTCCGGCCACCGCCAGTCTGCGTAATGCCTGGTGCCGTTCTTCGCGCTGGGCTTTTTCCCAGTCCCCCGAACCCGCGGCGTGAGGTCGGTAACCCAGCCACGCAATGCTGGCAAAAATATGTGCCGGGCTGGTCAGGGCGGGATCGAAGCGCACCAGAGCGCGACCAGTGGTGGGGTTGATCTCGGCGCTGTGGACTCCGTTGAGTCCAAGTAGCGTGCGCTCGATAAGCCAGCTACAGGCCGCGCATCGCAATCCTTCAACGAGTATCGATGCTTCATCCAGCCCGCCGGGAAGGCTCACCACAAAAGTGGTTCGCAGTTGCTCCCGGTCATATACCGCCCAGCTGTCTTCCAGCTCCTCGGGTCGCGGGCCGGGCTGATCCCGAAAACGGTAGAACTCTTCCAGGCAGGCATCGGAAATCAGCTGGGCGACCGCCTGGCAGCCGCGGCAGCACATGGGCTGTTCCACCCCGGACACGCTTGCAAACAACCGCGTCCCTGTGGGCAGGGCTTCGCCGCAATGGAAGCAGGGATCACCGGGCGAGTAACGCGTTCCGGTGGCTCCCGGCTCATGGTTGTCTGGGCCGGACTGCATGGATTATGGAAGGCCTCGTTGTCAGTTTGGGCTGCCTCGCCCGAGCGCTAGTTCTGGCTGCGGGGAGCGAGCATCACGGTGGTGGAGTCGGCATGCATTTGACCGGAAAGTCGCCACTTTGCGTCCGCCGGTTCCAGTTGCACATAATAGCGGGCCTGGCGGATGGGCAGTACACCCACATACACATCGCCCTCGGCCAGCAGGATGATTCGCTGGTCTCGTTCCGACAGGGTGGGGTGCGAGAGTTTCAGCACCAGGTTCTCCGGCGCCTGTTCCAGGGTGCCGGTCAGAGTCAGGGTCAGCACCGGGGCATCTCCCGCCCCCACGGTCAGTCCCGCTTCCAGGTTCAGTGCCCGGGCTTGTTCATCCAGTTCATAGCTTTTACGCGTGGCCAGGCCAATTTTCTTGTAGTCGTCCACTACCAGTGCCGGCGGGGCGGAGGCGGCCAGGTAAACCGTGTAAAGACTTGCGCACACCGCGACGGCGGGTAGTGCGATCAGAAACCAGGGCCAGAACTGGCGGTACCAGGGCTGTAAGTCGTTTGACATGTAATTCTCGGAAGCTAGCGGCTAGGGGCCGGGCCGATAAAGCGTGCAGGTTCCACGATTTTCAGATCAGCCTGGTCCAATGCCTGGAGTGTCAGGGTTATTGTAGCGCCGGATTCGTTCATGCCGTTCTCCGGTACCCTTACCCGGGCGGCCAGGGTGGCCACCTCGCCCGACTCTACCAGGATCTCTTTATCATCCAGGTCCAGGTGTATTCCCGCCAGGCCACTGACTTCCAGCGAATAGCGGTGGGCCCTGGTATCCATGTTCATTACTTTCAATGTGTAGACGTTCTCTATCAGTCCCTGGTTGGTCATACGATACAGTGCGTTGCGGTCGCGAATAATGTCCAGCAGCAAGGGCGTACGATTACTGATGGCATAGCCGAAACCCACCAGCAGCGCCAGCAACAGGCCGGCATATATCAATACCCTGGGGCGTAACACCTTGGTGCGCTTGTTCTCCAGCGCATTTTCGGTGGTGTAGCGAACCAGGCCCCTGGGATAGCCAACCTTGTCCATGACCTGGTCGCAGGCATCGATGCAGGCTGCGCAGGCGATGCAATCAATTTGCAGGCCGTCACGGATGTCGATTCCCGTGGGACATACCTGTACGCACAGGGTGCAGTCTATGCAGTCACCCAGTCCCTTGGCCTTGTGGTCGGTGCCGCGCTTGCGACTGCCCCGGGTTTCACCTCGTTGCGTGTCATAGGATATAACCAGCGTGTCCTGGTCGAACATGGCGCTCTGGAAACGCGCATAGGGGCACATGTATTTGCATACCTGCTCGCGCAGGTAGCCGGCGTTGCCATAGGTGGCAAAGCTGTAAAAGATAATCCAGAAGGTTTCCCAGGGACCCAGTTCCAGGGTCATCAGTCGGGCGCCCAGTTCGGTGACCGGGGTGAAGAAGCCGACAAAAGTGAAGCCGGTCCAGATGGAGAAGGTGATCCACAGGAACTGCTTGCTGGTTTTTCGTAGAATCTTTTCTCGTCCCCAGGGGGCCTTATCCAGTTTCATGCGCTGGCGTCGGTCACCCTCTGTCCAGTGTTCCATCCACAGGAAGACTTCTGTCCATACAGTCTGTGGGCAGGCATATCCGCACCACAGACGTCCGGCCAGGGCGGTGACGAAGAACAGTGATACCGCCGCGATGATTAACAGGCCCGCCATCAGGTAAAAATCCTGTGGCCAGAATGTCAGATTGAAGATGTGAAACTTTCTGGCGGGAAGGTCGAACAGCAGGGCTTGCCGGTCTCCCCATTTGACCCAGGGCAGCACGTAGTACAAACCGAGTAAGACAAAGACAGCCAGGGTACGCAGTCTCTGGAATCTTCCCTTTATTTCTCTGGGATAGATTTTTTGGTGAGCTTCGTAATAACTGGTTGCACCCTGGGGTGCGGCGTCAGTTTTCATCCTTGATGTTTCCTAGTCCCTCGTTAGAGGTGTGCCGCTGCGTGTGAGGAATATGCTCAGTGCGCTGGAGACCGCGGCGATTCCCCAGAAAAAGAAAAATCCCAGGGCGTAGCCTGTCATCCTGCTCAGATCCCAGCTTGGAAAGGTTGCGTCCTGCAGCACCAGCGGGTCTATGAATGCAAAGAAAAGCATAGTGGCCACCGATCCTGTCAGGAACGATGGCCACGCGACAGCAGCTATATCCTGGGCTCGCTGACTCCAGGGCTTGCCAGTGGGTTCCAGCTCCGGATTGTCATTACTCGGAGTCTGACCCACGTTCGCCTCCCTCGGACAGGCTGTAAACATAGGCTGCCAGGACATGTGCACGATCTTCTCCAAGGATTTCTCCCTGGGCCGGCATACGGTTGTTCATGCCGTTGGTGATGGTCTGTGCGATGCCCTCTCTTGAGCCAGAATGAAGCCAGGTGTCATTGGTCAGGTTTGGAGCGCCCAGCGCCTGGTTGCCTTTGCCCTCGGGCCCGTGGCAGGCAGCGCAGAACATGGCGAACTTCTGGGCGCCTTCAGCGGCCAGGGCGGCATCGTGTTCGCGACCATTCATGCTGAGTACATATTCTGTGGCCTGGGCGACACCTTCCTCACCCAGGGCGGGCCCCCAGGCGGGCATGACGCCATTGCGACCCATGATTATGGACAGCTTGATGGTGGAAGGATCGCCGCCGTACAGCCAATCGCCGTCGGTGAGATTCGGGAAGCTGCGAGCGCCGCGTCCATCAGAACCGTGGCACATGGCGCAGTTGTTCACGAACAGGTTCCTGCCGGCGCGCAGCGCATCGGGATCTCTGGAAAGCTCCTCGATGTCGGTGGCGGCAAACTTGGCGAACAGCGCACCGTAGCGCTCTTCTGCTGCGGCAATCTCTTCATCGTATTGGCCCGCAGCGGTCCAGCCCGAGGTTCCCTTGAACTGCCCCATGCCCGGGAACACGATCAAATAGGCCACCGCGAAGGCGATGGTCAGGTAGAACGTCCACAGCCACCAGCGCGGCAAGGGATTGTTGTATTCCCTCAGGTCGCCATCCCACACGTGTCCGGTGGTGTCTTCCTCACCGGGTGCTTTTTTACTGGTCCAGCGGATTAGCCAGAGGCAGCCAAGGATATTGACGACGGTGATGATGCTGATAAACCAGCCCCAGAAGTTACTCATTTGGCCAGGCCCCCTGTTCCGATTTCTTGTTCTTCATCTTCTAGGGGCAGCATCGCTGCCTCGTCGAAGTCAGGTTTACGCTTCGAGCTCCATGCCCACACGACAATGCCCAGGAAGAGCAAGATCAATACTGCGGTCATAAGTCCGCGGAAAGTATTCATGTCCATGACAAATTACCTCGCGCCGCGAATAGCCGTGCCCAGGCCTTGCAAGTAAGCAATGAGAGCCTGCATTTCAGTCTTGCCATCTACCATGCCTGCTGCCGCAGCAATCTCTTCATCGCTGTAGGGTACGCCCAGGGTCTGCATGGCGCGCATTTTGTCAGCAGTCTTCTTGGAGTTGATAGTGGCCTCAGCCAGCCACGAATAGCTGGGCATATTGGACTCGGGAACCACATCGCGCGGATTCATCAGGTGTACGCGATGCCATTCGTCGGAATAGCGCCCACCTACCCGGGCAAGGTCGGGTCCGGTGCGCTTTGAGCCAAACTGGAAGGGATGGTCGTATACAGATTCCCCTGCCAGGGAGTAATGGCCGTAGCGTTCTGTTTCTGAACGGAAGGGACGAATCATCTGGGAATGACAGCCGTAGCAGCCTTCCCTGATGTAGATGTCGCGGCCCTCGAGTTCCAGCGCACTATAGGGTGTGACCCCCGGAGCGGGTTCGTTAATCTCCGCCGAGAAAAACAGGGGGACGATCTCAACCAGTCCGCCGAAGCTGATGACAATTGCTACCAGGACGCCGAGGAGACCGACATTTTTTTCAACTACTTCATGTTTATGTGCCATGTCTGATCATCTCCTCAGGCAGATTGCGGGACGGGCTGGGCCTGGACAGACTTGCCCGAACCGATGGTCTTGAAGACGTTGTAGGTCATGATGAGCATACCCACCAGGAACATCACGCCACCGAGAAAACGCACGGTGTAGAAAGGATAGGTCTGCTTGATACTCTCCATAAAGGAGTAGGTCAGGGTGCCGTCGGCATTAACCGCGCGCCACATCAGGCCCTGCATGACACCGGCCATCCACATGGCCGCGATGTACAGCACGATGCCGATGGTGGCGATCCAGAAGTGAATATCAATCAAGCGGATGCTATACATGCGCTCCTTGCCCCACAGCTTGGGCACCAGCGCGTACACACAACCCATGGTGATCATGGCGACCCATCCCAGGGCACCAGAGTGAACGTGTCCGATAGTCCAGTCCGTGTAGTGAGACAGTGCGTTCACTGTCTTGATGGACATCATTGGGCCTTCGAAGGTGGACATGCCGTAGAACGACAGGGAAACGATCATGAACTTCAGGATCGGATCCGTGCGTAACTTATGCCAGGCGCCAGAGAGGGTCATCATGCCGTTGATCATGCCGCCCCAGGAAGGGGCCAGGAGGATCAGCGAGAAAACCATGCCCAGTGACTGTGCCCAGTCAGGCAACGTGGTGTAGTGCAGGTGATGGGGGCCGGCCCACATGTAGATGGAAATCAACGCCCAGAAATGCACCACGGACAGCCGGTATGAGTACACCGGCCGACCGGCCTGCTTGGGTACGAAGTAATACATCATTCCCAGGAAGGCAGCGGTAAGGAAGAAGCCAACCGCGTTATGGCCGTACCACCACTGGACCATGGCATCGATGACGCCGGGATAGGCCGAGTAGGACTTGGTTGCATCCACGGGTATGGCGAGGCTGTTGACGATATGCAGCACCGCCACGGTGATAATGAATGCCCCGAAGAACCAGTTGGCAACGTAGATATGCTTAATACGGCGCTTGACGATGGTGCCGAAAAACACGATCCCGTAGGAAACCCAGACCACTGCAATCAGCAGGTCGATGGGCCATTCCAGTTCGGCGTATTCCTTGCCCTGGGTGAGCCCCAGGGGCAGGGTGATGGCCGCCAGCAGTATCACCACTTGCCAGCCCCAGAAGGTAAACGCAGCCAGCTTTTCAGCGAACAGTCGTACATGACAGGTACGCTGGACGATGTAATACGAACAGGCAAAGATTGCCGAGCCGCCGAATGCGAAGATCACCGCATTGGTATGCAGTGGGCGTAGCCGGCCGTATGACAGCCAGGAGATTCCGGCGGTAAGGTCAGGCCAACGCAGTTGTGCGGCAATAATAACGCCCATCAGGAATCCGACGACGCCCCACACCACTGTCATGATGGTGAACTGTCGAACGACGGTATCGTTATAGGTATTGGATTTGTCCATGCGGGTGCCCTTCTCTGGGAGCAGTTAATTAACCTGGTACTCAGCTAAATCCATGAATTTGGGGCGTAATCACCCCTGACCTTTTAAACTGAGGCTAAATGCGAATGCTATTTGAGCTAACACTTCACAAACATAAGGGATTGTACGACTTGGAGCCAACTAATTTCCTTGTGCCCCGGGACGGATCGGGCTGTTAAGGTGGAGCTGAATTCCAGGGAGTTTCTATTATGGTTTATAAATCACCCGGATCTCGAATAGCCGGATTGTTGTTACTGGCGCTCCTGGTGACTGGATGCGTGGGTCAGCCGACCCTGGTTGCCCCGGAACTTGAGGCGGCAGGTGTCCGTTTGCAGAGCGTCGGGCTTTTGCAGCAACAGTTCCTGGTGACCCTCAGGGTTTACAACCCCAATACGGTTCCCCTGCCCATCGAGCATATCGAGTACAGGTTCGCCCTGGGCGGGAACCAGATGGCCCAGGGTGAGTCGGCGGTTTCATTTTTGATTCCCTCTCATGAGTCGAGGGAGTTCGACTTGCGGATGCGCACCGATCTGCTGTCAAGCATTCGCAGCGTGCAGAAATGGCTTTCAGGGTCTCCCGGGGACATTGAATACGAGTTGTCCGGCAAGGTTAAGGTGGACCTTCCTTTCGTCAAGCCATTCCCATTCGAGCAACGGGGCAGGATTCCCCTGTCCCTGGAACAATGACGGGGCGGAACCATTTTGCGTCGGACGATGTCTTAATTAGTGAATTCGCGTTTTCAGGGGTTGGTATGAGCAGTGAATCCAGCCAGGTAAACTGGCCAAAAAGAGTCCTTCTTTCCGTTCTGGGCGGTGCCTTGTTGCTGGCGGGTATCGTGATGATCGTCTTGCCGGGGCCGGCTATCATTTTCATACCGGCAGGCTTGGCCCTGTTGGCTGTCGAATTTGATTTCGCGCGAAATTGGCTGCTTCGCATGCGTCGCTGGCTGTCTTCCCGGGCCCGGCGCCGGAGAATGCCTGAATTATACTGAATAAATATACAGTTATTTTTGGCGAAATAATTTAACTGTTTATAAAAACATGGGTATTTAACCAGTTTCAGGTTGACGGCACACCAGTGTACCCATGTCCGCTGGGTTGATACCCTTGCCCTTCTCAGGTGCTTATTCACGCGACCAGGCGATACAGTGGCATAATCGCGGATTGCCGGCGTGACCGGCCTGCCTATATCAGAACGTGAGGCCTACCAGGGAATGTACACCGGGTTAACGATGTGTCGTGGTGTCACACGGCACGGATTATTTTTCCAGTTCGTTGCTGCTGCCCTGTTTCTCGCTTCGGGCAGTGCCTGGTCCCAGGAAAAGCAGGTGTTCGGATATCTGGAAAAGGTCATGGTATCCAAGGCGGGCGTGATTCTGGAGGCGAAGCTGGATACCGGTGCTGACACGTCCTCACTACACGCAGAAAATATTAAACGCTTCCGCAGGGCGGGAGAGCGCTTTGTGCGCTTTCAGGTTCGTGATGAAGAAGGTGAGTTAATTACCCTCGAACGGCACCTGGCGAGAATTGCACGAATCCGGCGCCATGATGGTGATTACCAACGCCGGCCAGTAGTTGAAATGTCAGTCTGTATAGGCGCAGTCAAGCGCAGGGTCGAGATCAACCTTATTGATCGCAGCGGTCTTGATTTTCCTTTTCTGCTTGGCCGCAGCGCAATGGAAGGTGCCGTGGTAATCGATCCTGAGCGTACATTTACTGCAGAACCCAGTTGCGAACAAAAGGGAATGGACGAGTGAATAGACGACACACATACATTCTTGCCGCCTGCCTGTTCTTGGCAGGTGCCAGTTTGTTCCTGTACAAGGTCCGCACCCTGGGCCTTCCCCTGGATGCTGCCCAGGAAACCGAGGTATGGACCATGGAAGCCCATGTGTCCTTTCACCGCGATTCCGTCGGAGCGGCGAAAGCGTACTTGCGAATTCCGGAAAACCCTTTCGGTTACCGGATAGCCAGCGAGAATTTTGTTTCCCGGGGCTATGGACTAACGGTGGATGAACGCGCCAATGAGCGACAGGCCTTGTGGGCGGTTCGCAAGGTATCCGGCGAACAGTCCCTGTATTACCGCTTGTCGGTTTATGCGGATCCGACCCGCAAGGGGAGCTTGCCGAAGCCCACGTTCCCAAAGGTTCCCGAGCTTGAGGAACCCTACTATTCGGCGATGATGGATTTAACCTCTCACGTCCGTGAACAGTCCGCCGATGTCCTGACCTTTACCTCGGCGCTGCTGCGCAGGCTGAATGATCCTACGCCGGAAGAGAATATCAGCCTCTTGCGAGCCGGCGCGCGGACTCCCATGCAGCGGTCCAAGCTGGCAGTAACCTTGCTGGCCGGCGCACGCATCCCGGCGGAAATCGTGCAGTGCGTGCGACTGGGAGAGGATCGGCGCATGGCCGAGGTAATGCCCATGCTTGCGGTGCATAACGGTGATGAGTGGATTTACTTTGATCCGCAAACCGGGGAGCTTGGTTTCCCCTCTGATTTATTTCCCTGGGCTTGGGGCAGCAAGCCCCTGATTGACGTCTCCGGTGGACGCGGAGACATGGTTGAATTCTCGGTGGTGCGCAGTTTGCAGCCGACCATGGAAATTGCCCAGGAAAGGGCCGCGTCGCTGGGTTCAAAAATTCCTGAGTTTTCGTTGCTGGCGCTGCCCCTTCGTACCCAGTCGGTATACGGAGTGATCGTGATGATTCCCCTGGGCGCGCTGCTGGTTGTGCTGCTCAGGAATTTTATCGGGATTCGCACCGTGGGCACCTTCATGCCGGTGTTGATCGCCATCGCTTTTCGCGAGACCCAGTTGTTGGGCGGCCTGTTGTTTTTCACATTGATCATCGTGGTCGGCTTGGCCATTAGGGCTTACCTGGAGCACCTGCGTTTGCTCCTTGTGCCGCGACTTGCGTCGGTGTTGACGGTAGTTGTCATCCTTATGACCCTGGTCAGTATTGCCAGTCATCGCATGGGTGTGGATACCGGCTTGTCGGTTGCGCTGTTTCCAATGGTTATCCTGACCATGATGATTGAGCGTATGTCCGTGACCTGGGAAGAGCTCGGCGCCAGGGATGCGATTACCGAGGGCATAGGCACCATGATGACCGCGGTACTGATTTACCTGGTGATGGGAGTCTCGGTGCTCAGGCATGTGCTGTTTGTGTTTCCGGAACTGCTGTTGCTGATACTTGCCGCGACTCTGCTTGCCGGACGCTACACGGGTTTCCGCCTGACCGAATACCGTCGTTTTAAAGCCATGGCAGCCGAACAGTGAGCCTGCTTCCCGATCTGAAGTCTGCCGGTGTCATGGGTATTAATTCCCGTAACGGGGACTACATCATGCGCTACAACCCGAGGCGACTGTTTCCGCTGGTAGACGACAAGCTCATCAGCAAGGAACTGGCCATACAGAATGGTTTGCCCGTTCCTGAGTTGTACGGTGTGATCAGGATGCTCCACGATATTCGCAAGTTTGAGCAGCTTGTCGCGGGTAAGGAAGACTTCGTTCTGAAGCCGGTGCATGGCAGTGGCGGTAACGGCATCATGGTCATCGGCAGTCGCAGTCGCGACCGCTACAGGACAACTACCGGCCGAATCCTGACCCGGGATGAAATTGCCCACCACATGGAAAACACCCTGGGCGGACAGTTCAGTCTTGGGGGTCAACCCGACCAGGTATTGATTGAATACCGGGTAAAATTCGACCCGGTTTTTGATCACGTGAGTTACCTGGGCGTACCGGATATCCGAATAATCGTGTTCAAGGGCGTGCCGGTCATGTCCATGATCCGCCTTCCAACCCGCAGTTCAGATGGAAAGGCCAACCTGCACATGGGGGGGGTCGGCGCTGGTATCGATATGCGTATCGGCATCACGACCAACGCTGTAGTGGGTACCAGCCCGGTGCACGAGCATCCGGACACCGGATCGCCGGTGGTTGGTCTCAAGATACCTCATTGGGAGGCCATGCTGGATATTGCCGCGCGCTGTTACGAGATCACCGGCCTGGGTTACCTTGGGGTGGACCTGGTGCTGGATGCAACCCTGGGTCCGTTGATCCTGGAGATGAATGCCAGGCCGGGACTGAATATCCAGATCGCCAATGCGGCCGGCTTGCTGCCCAGACTGCATTTTCTTGAGTGTCTTGAGCTGGACGGACTATCAGTGCCAGAGCGCATTGCGCTGGGCAAAGAAGCGACCAACCGGGATCCCCGGGAAGTCACCCGTATGGCGGTGGCCTGAAGGCGCAGTTGCCAGGCGGTTGGCGCAGACAGCCAAACGTCTTGACCAGGATTTCGAATGCACGTCGGTTTCGGTGAAGCCTCCCCATTTTCCAGGGATTAGCCGTTTGCGAAAGCGATCATCACATCAGGCTCGCCCCCGGGGCTCACCCGGGAAAGCAGTTACCAGTTCTTGCTGCTTTTCTCGTGCAGGGCATCGCCATCGCGCTCTACCATCAGCGCGGCAATTTCCTGTTCCTCGGCAATCCCAAGGCCCTTCTCGCCCATGGCAAGCAGTGCTGTTGCCCAGCCGTCGGCCAACATTGCGGACCTGGCTCGTACGCTGACGGAAGCAATCTTGTGGCTGACCGGCCGGCCGGTACGAGAGTTCAGCGTGTGACTGTAGAGGACACCGTCCTGCATGAAAAAATTTCGGTAGTCGCCGCTGGTGGCGATAGCCATGTCTTCAACGGCAACCACTTCAAGTAGTGCCCGGTCACCAGGGATGGGGCGTTCGACCGCGATGCGCCATGGATTACCCTCGCGGTTGTAGCCGGCGGCCTTCAGGTCGCCGCCGATCTCCACCATGTAATCGTTGATGCCGTGCTCGGTAAGTACCTGGGCAGCCCGGTCAACACCGTAGCCCTTGGCGATGGCAGAGAGGTCTACGTGCAGGGACGGATCGCTTTTTCGAAGGCCGGGGGGATCTTGGCGAACATCCAGTTTCTGGTAGCCCACATGGCTGAGTGCCTCGGCAATTTCCTCATCACTCGGGCGCCCGTTTACATCCAGGCGCGGCCCGAATCCCCAGATGTCTACCAACGGCCCAACTGTGATGTCGAAGGCACCATCGGTCAGGCGTGAAATTTCCTGGGCGGTCGCCACCACGATTGCCGTGTCCTCCGAGACATGTACCCAGTCTGTGCTGTCTGAGGCGTTGAACTGGCTGAGTTCCGATTCGGGGCGGTAGGTCGACATCAATGCCTCGACCCTTTCTATTTCCGCAGCCAGCATGGTGGCCAACTCATCCCGGGTGAAGTCAGTCGAAGGATGAGAGATCCGGATAGTGTAGGAAGTACCCATGGCACTGCCCTCAATCATCCAATCCTCGGGTTGGGAACACGCCGCCAGCACGCCGAGCAGTAGGATAAGTGCTGCTGCCCTTAGAGATCCGCCAAGCCCACTCACTTGAGAGGATTTATGCGAGTATCTTGCGGAAAAATTCATGGTGTTGCTCCACCGTTTGACTCACGTTGAAATGGCTGTCGATCCGGGCCCTGGCTGCCGCACCCATGCGTTCGCGCAGAGGCTTATCCCGGTATAGACGTTCGACCGCCTCGGCGATCGCCGAGGCATCCCCTGGCTGAACGATAATGCCCGACTCACCGTCCACGACTAGCTCCGCGCTACCGCCGGTGTCCGAAACCACCGGTGCGACGCCGTATGCCATCGCCTCGATGACTGTCTTGGGCAGGCCCTCCCGCTTCAGGGATGCCAGTACCGATACCTGGCAGGCGGCAACGATAGCCGGAGCGTCGCTGCGATGGCCGGCCAGCACGATGCGATCCTTGCAGGGGTTCTTGTTGACCAGCGCCTGGATCTCGGGTGAATCCATTCCGCTGCCCACAATCAGCCACCAGACTGGAAGATCGGCGGGCAGCTTGCCGGCAGCCTCGATCAAGGTGGGAACGCCCTTGCGGGGTCGATTATTGGCGACCGAGACGACAACGAATGCGTTCTCGGGTATTCCGAATTCCTTCAGGTCCGCGGGGCTTTCCTTGTACCAGTCCAGGCTGTGGCCCTTATAGATTGCCACTACGTTCTCGGGGTGGCGCACCTGGGTGCGCAAGTCGTCCCGGGTGGCCCGGGAAACGCAAACAATATTGTTTACCCTTGGGTGCAGATGGGTCAGGTAGGCCGACGGATCCCAGCGCGAGATGTTACCGGTCTGGCCTCGATAGGTGACCAGTTTGACTGGAAGACCAATTGCCGCAAATGCAGTGTTGGCGATGGCCTTGTTGTTGAATGCGTAGACGATGTCGAAGGCCTGCTTGCGTAGCTGGCGCCGAATAAAGCGGATAGATGCCCAGCTGATTTTTGACCTGGGC
>JAOTSW010000149.1 GCA_029864735.1 Chromatiales bacterium
CAGCGCCAGGAATATCACCCAACTGCCCAGGCCCAGGGCCAGCAGGCTTACCAGGTAACTCAGGGCGGTGACGGCAATGCCATAACTGAGGCTTTGTCGCGGCGCGCGGCGCATATC
Source organism: Chromatiales bacterium (assembly GCA_029864735.1). Lineage (GTDB taxonomy): Bacteria > Pseudomonadota > Gammaproteobacteria > Steroidobacterales > BM003 > CAKZML01. The sequence continues at coordinate 118 of JAOTSW010000149.1, forward strand.
CGACCAGCCTTTTTTCAGCCAACCCAGGGGCGCCATGATGTCTATGTCGCGACTGGGTGCGAGCAGCGGAGGCGCTGCTGTCTCGTTTCCATTATCGGGTGAGTCCGATGTCATCTGGTTTGGAACTCCGTTTTTTCGAGGTCCCCCGATTAGTCGGGGCGTTACTACCTGCTATGCCTGCAGCTTGCTGTTGATTACCTTAATCTGCCTTGAGCGCCATGCCAACTTGAAAGCAATCGCGGCCTGCTCTACGTTGGAAGGCGGAGGAATCTGACCCAGGCAGGAGCATCGTTGACACAGAGCCTTTCAGAATACCGCGAGCGTTATCGTCGGGAGGTCATCCCGGAGAATTACCGCGGAGTAGCGCACCTGTGCTTTACCTTCGGGACGGGACTGGCGGTGGTGGTCTATTGTCTGCTTCAGTTAACCCGGGTCCAGCCCCTGGAATGGCTGACCCTGCCCCTGACCTTCCTTTACGCGAACCTGGCGGAATACCTGGGACACCGTTTTGCCATGCACCGTCCGGTGCGTGGTCTGAAGATCCTGTTTGAACGGCATGCCGGCCAGCATCACAGGTTTTTCAGTCACCGGGACATGGAACTGGAGACCCTGCGGGACTTGAGAGTGGTGTTGTTTCCGCCGGTCCTGATGGTGTTCTTCGTGGTGGTCTTCGCCTTTCCGGTAGGCATTCTGCTGACCTGGCTGTTTGCCGAGAACGTGGGTTTTTTGTTCGTGGCCACCGCGGTCGCCTATTTCCTGAATTACGAGCTATTTCACCTGGCCTACCACATGCCCGCGGATTCCTGGTTTGGCCGGAGACGGCTGGTAGCGGTGCTGCGGGGCTTGCATACCAATCACCACGATGTCAGGTTGATGTCCAGGTGGAACTTTAATATCACCTATCCTATATGCGACGCGGCTTTCGGGAGCTTTTACAAGACCGGGGGCAAGAGCTGAAAGGCCTCTGCGGCAAGCACGTATTGAAGACCAGGGGCCTATAAATCAACAATCTACAGCAATAGAAGCAGTATAAATTTTCGGAGCCCGCCATGCAGAATGTGCTCAAAGCCCTGCACACAGAGCACGCCCATATTTGCCGTGTACTGGATTTCCTGGACACCCAGATTGGCTTGCTGGAGAAGGGAGAAAATCCCGAGTGGGACTTGATGAAAGACGTCATGCATTACATGACCAATTTTCCCGACATCTATCATCATCCCAAGGAAGACCTGGTATTCAAGCGCTTGCGCGAGCGCCAGGCGGGTGCGATTCCCGAGATCGACGACATCCTGCACGAGCATGGAGAGCTGGCGGAAATGGGTCAGAAATTCCGCGCGGCTATCAATGAAGTGGAAGGTGGATCAGTCATGTCGGTGGATGACTTCAGCAAGATGGCTCGCGGCTATGTTGACGTGCAGCGGCGCCACGTGGAACTGGAAGAAAGAGTCCTGTTTCCGCTGGCCAGGAAATTCCTGAGAGCGGAAGACTGGACGGAAGTTGACAAGGCCATCAAGTCGCAGCCTGATCCCATGTTCGGCCATATGGTCAAGGACGAATACAAGCTGATTCGCAGCGCTATTTGCGACTGAGCCTCCTTCGCGTGAATGAGCTTGCGCCCGGTTCCCGGGTGCTGTGTTACGGTTGAGATCATCCCGGATGCCGGAGGGTCTCTTGTGAGTTGTTGCCACCATTACTACGCCCTGGCCGAGGGATGCGAAAGCGCGTTCTCGGTCGATATGTCCAAGATCACCCTGGGTCCTGGCTGCCTGGCCGAAGCCGGTGAAAGGCTGACCGCACGGGCTGTAAAGCGGGTGGCGGTTTTCACCGACAGTCGTATAAAGCAAATGCCGTTCTTCCAGACTCTCATGGACTCCTTGCTGAGAGCCGGGCTGGATGTGGCGCTGTTTGACCGGGTGAGGGTGGAGCCCACCGACGAGTCTTTCCTTGAGGCTGCCAGGTTTGCCGTAGAGGCTGATCCAGATGGCTACCTGTCCATTGGCGGCGGCTCGGTCATCGATACCTGCAAGGCGGCGAACCTTTACGCCACCTACCCGGCGGATTTTCTTGCCTACGTGAACGCGCCGGTGGGCGAGGGCAGGCCGGTGCCCGGTCCGCTCAAACCCCACATTGCCTGTCCGACCACCTGCGGTACCGGCAGTGAATGCACCGGGATCGCGGTATTTGACCTTCTGGATATGAAGGCCAAGACCGGAATCGCCTCTGTTCACCTGCGCCCCAGCGAGGCCCTGGTTGATCCGCAATGCACCCACACGCTGCCCCACAATGTGCTGGCCGCCAGCGCCTTTGACGTGCTCAGCCATGCGGCGGAGTCCTACACCGCCATTCCCTACAGTGCCCGGGTGGCGCCTGCCGGCCCCATGGCCCGACCCATGAGCCAGGGTGCGAATCCCTGGAGTGACATGGGTTGTGAACGGGCGCTGCAGATAATCGGCCGGTATTTTGAGCGGGCCATGGCGGATCCGTCCGACCTGGAGGCCCGGGAGCAGATGATGTGGGCCGCCACCCTGGCGGGCGTCGCATTTGGCAACTCCGGGGTACACCTTCCCCACGGCATGTCCTACGCAGTGGCCGGACTGGTCAGGAATTACACGGTGGAAGATTATCCGGACGACCATCCGATGGTTCCCCACGGGATGTCGGTGATCGTGAATGCGCCGGCGGTTTTTCGCCACACCGCCTGCGCCTGTCCCGAACGGCACCTGGATGTGGCACGCTGGCTCGGGGCTGACGTGTCCGATGCAGGCAACGATGATGCGGGGGAAGTGTTGTCCACGCGGCTGGAGCAGTTGATGAGGAAAGCCCGCTTCCCCGGGGGGCTGGCGCCCATAGGGTATACGGTGGCTGACCTGGATGCCCTGACCGACGGGGCGATGCCCCAGCAACGACTGTTAAGTAACGCGCCCCTTGCAGTGGACAGGGCGGCCCTGAAAGAATTGTTCCGTTCGGCACTTTCCTACTGGTGATTTATGAGTGATTCGCCCACCCGCGATCAGTACAGCTATTTCCTGCCCATCCAGACCCGCTGGATGGACAACGATGCCTATGGGCATATCAACAACGTCACCTACTACTCGTATTTCGACAGTGTCGCCAATCACTACCTGATACATCGAGGTGGTCTGGATATCGAGAACAGCCCGGTGATCGGCGTGGTTGCCGAGTCCCAGTGTGTTTACCGTAGCGGCCTGGCCTATCCGCAAATCATTGAGGCGGGTCTGCGAGTGAATCGCCTGGGGAACCGGTCGGTGGAGTACGGCATAGGGATATTTGCCCAGCAGGCCCGGGAGGTCTCCGCCTTTGGGCGCTTTGTGCATGTGTTTGTAGACAGGCACAGTAATACGCCGGTGGCCATCCCCGAGACACTACGCAATGCGCTGGAAGAGATTCTCTATTCATCCTGAGAGGCAGCTTGCTTCCGCCTTGATGGTGGCCCAGCATAGCCTCTTCCTACCGACCGGTGCCGCGGCTGATGCCATCGAATAACAGTAAATGGGTGCTGGTTTTCTCCAGCCTGGGCCATGCATACATGCATATGCTCACGGCGTTTTTCTTCGTCCTTGCCCTGGCCCTGGAAAAGAGCTGGTCCATGCCCTATCACGAGCTGGTGAGGCTGTGGACCCTGGGCGCCCTGATGGTGGGGGCGGTGGCGATCCCGGCAGGCTGGCTGGCGGATCGCTGGAGCGCTCCGGGCATGTTGGTGGTGATGTTTTTCGGCATGGGTTTGTCGTGTATCGCCTGCTCCCTGAGCCAGACCCCCTTCATGCTCATGGTATGCCTTACTGCCCTGGGGCTGTTCGCGGCTATCTATCACCCGGTGGGTATTCCCTGGCTGGTGCGCAGTGTCACCGCCGGCGGCAAGGCGCTGGGAGTCAATGGAATTTTCGGCGGACTGGGCGTGGCCTTCGCCGGGACCACGGCGGGACTGTTGGTGGATTACGCAGGCTGGCAGGCGGCATTCGCGGTACCCGGTGTGATTTGTCTCCTGACCGGCGCCTTCATGCTCAGGGCCTGGCGCCAGGGCTTGTTGCCCGAGGGACACCAGGCGGAAGCCGCGGAGCGGGGGTTGGGGCGCTCGGCCATGCTCAAGGTCGTCATTGCCTTGATGCTGGGCATGTTTTTCCTGGGATTTATCTACCAGGCCTGCCAGGCGGCATTTCCCAAGCTATTCGACCTGCGCTTGGGGGACACCATGGGTGAGGGAACCCTGGGTGTGGGTATGCTGATCACCGTGGTTTACGGTGTCTCGGCAATATTCCAGGTCTTCGGCGGCCACCTGGCAGATCGCTACTCCCTGAAGTGGATATACCTGGGGGGTTTTGCCCTGCAGGTTCCATTGCTTTTCCTGGTCAGCCAGATGACCGGTTTTTCCCTGGTGGCCGGCGCAACCCTCACGGTGCTGGTCATGACCGCTGCGCAACCGGCCGAAAGCATGCTGCTGTCCCGCTACTCGCCGGCCGGCTACCAGGGCTTTGCGTTTGGGGTGAAATTTGTCCTGGCCTTTGGGGCCGCGCCCCTGGCCATCAGCCTCGTGTCGTGGCTGTTCGCCGGACCCGACGGAGGAGGCCGCTTGTTCGCCGTGCTGGCGATCCTCTCCCTGCTGGGGGTGCTGGCCGTGTGGACCCTTCCGCGGGATGCTTCCAGGGCTGTGGCTAACGGCTAGTGCGATATGGTCGTCAGTGCCTGTACAATAGGCGCTCCAGGCTGTGTTAGAGAGCAAGACCAATGAAAATTTTAAAACTAACCGCTTTGCTGATGACCTTGCTAGGCATGGCTGCCTGCTCCAGCGGCCCCGAACTGCGTTCGGACCTGGATCCGGGTACCGATTTCACCAAATTCAAAACCTATGGTTTTGTGCGGATTACCGGAACAGACCAGGCGAACTACGAGACACTGATCACCCAACACTTCAAGGCAGCAGTGCGTACCCAGATGGATGCCCGGGGCTACCAGTTTGTTGAAAGTAACCCGGACTTGCTGGTGAACTTCAATGCCGTGTTGTCGGATAAAGTCCGCGTTACCAGTCAGCCCAGCGGCGGGATGTATTACGGCTACCGGGGTTACGGCGCATGGGGTGGCTATGGCAGCTACACCGATGTTCGTCATTACACCCAGGGAACCGTGAACATCGACCTGATTGATGCCGCCAGGCAGCAACTGGTCTGGGAAGGCGTTGCTGAAGGCAGGGTTCGCGAAAGTGATAAAGATGAATTGAGGCAGCGAATCGCCGAGGTAGTCGCCCTGATCATGGAGCAGTATCCCTTCCGTGCCCAGGCCGACTAGAGGCCCGTGAGCGAGTCGGACAGTTGCGCATTGCTTGCCAGGGAATCAGCCGAGCCCCTGGCGGGGTCGGCCGAGCACGTCCAGTGCTGGGTGATGCTTGAATTTTCCGGGACCTGGAGATCCATGGCCCTGGAAGACAATGACCTGCCGAGACCGGTGCAACACTGGTTAACCTCGAATGTCGAGGCATTACGGGCCAGGGGTATAAAAACCCGTCCCCAGTTGATACGTCAGCAGCACAGTCGCAACAAGAGCAGGCTGAGCCTGTTCGTCGGGTTTTGCGATCCTGCTTCGCCCAGGCTGTATGAATTCACCGCCACCTCCCATGAAGCGTTCACCGGGCTGGACCTGGGCGCCTTGCTGGATGACCCGGCGGCCTATTCAGACAAGCTGGTCACCGGCGATCGCTATTTTGTGTGCACCAATGGTCGACGTGACGCTTGCTGCGCGAAATACGGTATGCGCGTGTATGCAGAACTGACCCGTCAATGCACTGATGCTGCGTGGCAGACCACCCACCTGGGTGGACACCGTTTTGCCGCCACCCTGGTAAGCCTGCCCACCGGAGCGGTTTACGGTCAGCTGGAGCCGATGGATGTAGCCGATCTGCTCGGCGCCCATGGGGCCGGCGAATTTCACCTGCCGAAGTTGCGTGGACTGGCCGGCCTGGACAGGGTTTCCCAATGGGCTGATATCGCCTTGCGTGAACGCAGCGGCCAGGCTCAGTCGGGCCGCTACCTGTTGCAGGAGCAGGACAGCCGGGATGGCGTGGAGCGCAGGGTGTTTCTGGATAGCCGCGACAACA
>JAOTSW010000150.1 GCA_029864735.1 Chromatiales bacterium
TGACAGCGAAGGCAACGAATTTGTCGATGGAACGGCTATTCAGCAGGGCGTGACCGGTATGGTCGACGGGATCGACGATGCCGGATTGTTCAGGTCATCCCTGGTGGTGCTGGATGCGCTAAATGCTGGTGACGAGCAATTATCGGGCACGGTTGCCCCTGAGATTGTCACCGGGGAGAGCCAGCGCTTTTCACTCACCACGGAAACCACGACAGAAACTGTCTGTGTGGCTTCTGATGCCCAAATTCTCAAGCTGGAAAGCGTTGATGACGGCAGTGGGCCGGTAGTCACCCTGAGTTCCGCAGCATTCGATGAGCTTGCCGTGGGCCAGAGTGTGGAAGTGACCGGTATGGCGGCGACGGGCGATTGCACTTTTAACGCGCGGATAGTCATTATCGACTTGATTCCCGCATCCTAGACTGATTGCAAATTACCACTGGAAAAAGCCCCGCCTTGAGCGGGGCTTTTTTTGCTCGGCGCCCAGGCCCGCCCGGTCACCGGTAGTGTGGTGGCATGCGCCATGGAAATTTAACGGAACCAATTGAATCTGGGCCCCTCTAACGGTCATGAGAAAAGCAATAACCTCTGATGGAAGGGAAAAAGTATGAAATTCAGAATGATTGTGGGCTTGGTAATAGCCATGGTGTCGGCTTCGGTTTTCGCATCGCCCAAGGACCGGGTATTTGAACAGGTTTTGGAGCTCGACGGGGAGAAGCGGGTAATGATTGATGGTGGCGTGGGTACCATTGACGTGCGTGCCAGCGACGATGAGAAAATCCACGTGTTTCTCAAGATAGAGCCGGATGATGATTTCAATTCCCTGGACGAAGAGGATATGGCGGCCATGGTACTGGATGTTGACCGGACAAGCCGCAGGATCAAGCTTGAGCTGGATTTGCCCAGTGGCGTTGATGTCGACGACGTTCAGGAGCACTGGGAAGTTTCCATTCCCTCGGGTGTGGAGACAGAACTGGAACTGGGTGTTGGCCAGGTCGACGTGGAAGGACTTACCGGTGGATTGCTGATTTCGGTGGGTGTCGGTGAGTTGAATGTGGACATTCCTTCCGGCTCGGTGGAAGTCTCGGTAGGGGTCGGCGATGTCGAAATTATCGAAACCAAGGCCAATATAGGCGCCGTTCGTGTCGATACGTCGGTGGGTGATGCCCGCCTTCGGGTGAATGGCGAGCGCATTGAAGGCTCCAGCCATTTCGGGATTGGAAACCGAATCAAATACCAGGGTGATGGCTCGGACGAGATAGAAGTCAGCGTGAAAGTTGGCGAGGTAAAGGTCGAACTGGAGAGCCAGTAGCAGACTCGTCTAGGACAGTCGGAATAACAGCAAGCTCAGGTCATCGGGCTTGCTGGGGTCTTCCGGCCGGGGTTCCAGCATCCGCTGCCGCGCCATAGCCGCCAATTGCGCCGCAGACTCGGATAAGGGGCCGCTGCGCATGATCTCGACGATCTCCTGTTGCCGCAGATTGTCGAAAAGGCCGTCGGTGGCGACGAGCACAGTATCTTTCCTGGCCAACAGCTGGGTTTTGCCCACCTCGATTCGCATTTCGCTGTCGCCGATGAAATTAGAAACCAGGTGACGATGCTCGTGGAATAATGCCTCCGAGGCATCCAGGAATCCTGCCTCGACAGCGAAGCCGGTTGGTGAGTGGGGAATGGTTTCGAGTTTGACCTTTCCGCGCTGCCCGACGATCAAGGCTGCTGAATCCCCGACGTGATAAGAACGGAAGTTGTGCTGGTCAACAGCGACGATAGTCAGGGTGGTTGCCGACCCATTGCCCAGTTCCAGCACCGACCGCTGGGCTGCTTCGATGCCATTCAGCACCGCGGTACGCAGCAGCAGGGACTGCTTGCGGGAGTCGCTTAAGGAGGTCGAGAGGGCCTGCATGGCTGTCGCAGAGGCCCTGTGACCGGCAGGCATGCCACCGGCGCCGTCGGCCACGGCCAGCACTATTGCATCCGGGCCATAGCTTGCGGCAAATGCGCAGTCTTCATTGGGGCCTTCCCGCCCCGGGGCCGGAATACAGGTCCCTGCTACCGAGCCCTGGGAAATATCCACTCCCAGGGGGCCGGGCTCCTGACTGTCCAGCCACAGGAGTACCGAGTAGTCGTCCTGCATCTCAACGCTCATTTGCCCGCAACCTTGTGTCTGCACCAGGGGCAGTAACCCCAGTACTTCGTGAGCACTCCGTTACCGCAACCCTTGCAGCGCTGCTTGTTTCCGGTGATTTGCCAGGTGCGCTGAATCTTTTTTCTGCACCACGGACAATATTTCATGAAGGGCATGAGTGGGGCGCGGTTGCCGCAATCGCAGTTGCTCACATAGCGAATATCGCTGTACTGTCGGTTTCCCTCTTTCTCGAAGCCGCCTCCATAGCACCAGGCGCAATATTCCCAGTCCAGTTTCACGCCTCGCTGGCAGCGCGGGCAGTGGGCCGGGTAACGAGTCTCGCAGCCCAGGCTAGGGTTGTCCTCGCCACACCAGGGGCAAAACTGCATGGATTCGGATATCGGAGCTTCGCAGTGACGGCAGGCGTGGTGGGCCTCCAGGGCCTTGCCAAACTGCTTTAGAAAATCTTTCTTCCCCGGGGTCTGCCAGACCGGCATTCCGGTGGGCAGGATGCGTTTTTTGCCTTTTTGTCTTCTGGCCGGCGATTTGATGACGGCAAATGCGCTTTGCATTTCCATGGCGTCGCGGAAACGATCCGCCGGTTTAACCTCAAGTGCCTTGCGAATAAAAGCGATGAGTTCAGGGCGGGCACGCTGCTTGAGACGCTCGTATCCAACAGGCGGCCATTCAAATGGCCATTCCGGTACCTTTCCCGAAAAGACCCGGTACATTACCAGGCCCAGGGAAAATACATCCGACTGGAACATGGGGCGGCCCATGGCTTGCTCCGGGGCGATATAGCCCAGGGTTCCTGAGCCGGAAGCCTTTATCGTGCGCAGGCTTTTCTTTGCAAAGGCGAAGTCGGCCAGGCGCAAATGATTGTTCGGAAACAGGATGAAATTTTCGGGCTTGATGTCGCAGTGAATAATCTTATTCGAGTGGGCATGCGCTACGGCGGCGATGGCCTGCTCACACAAATCCATCGCTACGGTACCAGACAGCCTGCGCTCCAGGCGATCGCCCAGGGTTTCTTTTCCCAATGGACTGACAATGACGAACTCTCCGTCGATTTCCCTGGCATCCAGCACTGGCAGCACATTGTCGTGCTGCAGGCGTACTGCCAGGCGGACCTCCTTGCGGAAGTCTTCCATTGTGGACGGATCGATATCCCGGTGGGGTATCTTCAGGGCGACCTGGATGCCCATGACCGGATCGCTGGCTCGATATACCGAGGCCAGGGGGCCTTTGGCGATGCACCCGCCTATCCGGTATTTACCCAGCTTTTGTCGCTTCTTGAATGTCATTGCTTGCCCTCACCGCCGAAATTCACGACAGCGAGGGAAAACATACGGTTCCTTCAGGGCCTTGGCAAGCGCTCCATTAACCGGGTCCCCGGTGCGGCGAAGTCAATCCGTACCGGGGAACCTCGATTCTCCTAGGGCCTGGGACCGTTCAGCAGGGCGTCCCGGGTCAGTTCGACGATCAGGTCCACATCTTCGGCGTCCATCAGGAAGTAGGGCGTGTACCGCAGTGAATTGGTGCCGCCGTGAATAACGCCCAGGCCATGGTGGCGCAGGTATTCTTCGGTGCTGTCGGTCCCGTAGCACTTGTAACGGGGATTGAGTTCCACGCTCAGCAGCAGGCCGGTTCCCTGGACGTTGGTCACCGCGTCGCCCATTTCGTCTATGAGTTTGCCCAGGCCATCCAGCAATTGCTTGCCCCGGATGCGGATGTTTTCTCGAATCTCGGGGGTCAGTAGTTCCAGCACGGTCACCGCCACGTCCAGGGCTCGCGGGTTGCTGGTCATGGTGTTGCCGTAAACGCCCTGGCGATACAAGGTGGCTGCGCGACCGGACAAGGCCAGCACGGATAGGGGATACTGGCCGGCATTCAGGGCCTTGGAATAGGTTTCCATATCCGGCGCGGGCAGTTCGCGGAAGCCGGGATAGTCGGTGATAGAGAGTACGCCATGGGCTCGCAGACCCGCCTGGATGGAATCAACCAGGAGCAGGGTGTTGTTTTCCGCGGTCAGTTCCCGGGCACGGGCATAGAAAGCCGGTTCAATTGGGTGGCCAGGGTTTCCTTCACCCATGACCGGTTCCATGAAGAAGGCCTCAATAAATACATTGTCTTTTTCAGCCTGGGCAAAGACTTCCTCCAACTGCTGAATATTGTTTGGCTCAACGGTTATCAAATAGTCGAGATCCCGGAATGAAGCCAGGTGCTTGCGGTATGCGCTTCGGGTCGAATCCGAGTGACGGGCAGGGCGGTCGGTGCGGCCGTGGAAACTACCTTTGAGGGTCAAGCCGCGAATTTCCTTACCCGCGTGCCGGCCACCCGGGTCGGTCATTTCCTTGGCGCCAATATCCGCGATACGCGATGCCAGGCCTACCGATTCGGAACCGCTGTTCAGGCACAGGTAAGTATCAAATGGGTTGCCATCCTTGCGGGTATGCCCCAGTTCCTTGTTTAGCGCCCTGACGAAACGCATTTGGCTTATGCTGGGAGTCATGATGTTGGCCATGGCGTGGGGCTGGGACATGGTCGCCAGTACCGCCTCCGGGGCGTGGCCGAATCCCAGCATGCCGTAGCCGCCGCAGTCGTAAATCACTGCGCCTTTCAGGGTGATGATCCAGGGACCCTGGGCCGACAGAGCGACGTAGGGGTTGATGGCATCATCCCGGTAAAAATTGGTGAAACCTTCCTGGGTGCGCACCAACTGCTGGGCTTCGTCCAGGGCCAGCAATTCAGGTTCTGTTTTCTTCAGATCCAGGAATGCACCATAGGCGCGCTCGATGGCCTGATCCAGTCCGGAGTCCTTCCCAAGAAAGCGCAGAATGGCCTCGTCGGCCAAGCCGGGGGTAAGCGCCGTTCCACCGTAGTCCCGCATTTCCTTTAGCTGGCTAAGGCAAATTTCGGGTTTCAGTGCGTTGGCTGGCTGAGCCATGGGAATCTCCTTGGTCAATTCGTACGAACCGGAGATTATATCATTGCCAGTCTAATATCCGTTCGTGATATCTCATAAACCCGGGCCGAAAGATCAAAAGCCCGTGGGATTTGCAGAAAAGCTGGTAATTTGAGAGCGTTTAGCGACGACAAGGGCAACACAAGCGGGAGTTTGGGGATGCGACGACAATCATTTTCGTGGGCCTTGGTTTTGCTGGGTTCCTGCCTGCTGGTGGCCAGTGCCGGGTTGACGGGCTGTGCCTCAAATCCCGCTACCGGCGGGGTAGACCTTGTCATGATGTCCGAGGAGACGGAAATAAGGCTGGGCGAGGAGAATCACCAGCAAATCATGAAGCAATATCGGCCCTACACTAACGAGGCGCTACAAGCCTATGTTAACAAGGTGGGCCAAAGTCTTGGCGCGGTTAGCGAGCGCAGCGAACTTACCTTCCATTTTCTCTTGCTGGATGACGACATGGTCAATGCCTTTGCATTGCCCGGGGGCTATATTTACATCACCCGTGGGATGCTCGCTCACCTGAATTCGGAGGCTGAACTTGCCGCGGTACTGGGGCACGAGATCGGTCATGTCACCGGGCGGCATGCTGTGCGCCAGGACAGCACTTCCAAGCTACTCGGCGCCGGCTCACTGGTGACGGGGATAGCCACCGGTTCTGTGGCCGCCATGGACCTTGGTGGAATGTTGGGAGGAGTGCTGGTAAGCGGTTATGGCAGAGAGATGGAGCTGGAGGCTGACGAGCTGGGGGCCAGGTACATGGCCAAGACCGGGTATCCGCCGGCCCAGATGCTAGAGGTGATCGATATCCTGAAGCGACGGGAGTCCTTCGAAATCGGCCGGGCCAGGCAAGAAAAACGTGAGCCGCAGATTTATCACGGCTGGCTTGCCAGTCACCCAGACAATGACACACGACTTGCGGAGGCTGTACAGGCCGCCGCCGCGGAGGGTCCGGGCGATCCGGCCATGATTCGCCGCCAGTTGTTTCTGGAGAACATCGACGGCCTGGCATGGGGCAAGAGTCACGCTGGCGGCGTGGTCAGGGACAATCGTTTTTACCATGAACGCCTGAGGGTGAAATTCAATTTTCCAAAGGGCTGGAGAGTCGAGAGCGAGAT
>JAOTSW010000040.1 GCA_029864735.1 Chromatiales bacterium
ACCAGGCGTTTTCTTACATCGCTCACCCGCAGAATCTTGATGATGATCTGCATCCCTATGACTGGTATCACGCGCTGGTGTTAACCGGTGGGCGTTATCATGACCTGCCGGCGGCCTACCTTGAGCAGATCGCTGCGCATCCGGTTCAGGCTGATGCTGATCCGCAACGGGCGAATCGCCATGCCGCGCTGCTGCAGCGAATGGCCGGCAAGCCCCGGCCCGACTGATTTCGGGGGCCGGACTTATCTGACGGTTTCTTTCTGCGGGGGTTTGGGTGACACGTGCATGATGATGCGTGCTCGCACGACTTCCTCGCCGTTGGCATCGGTCACCGATACCGGGACATCCACGTCTTCCTTCCCCGGCCACTGGGTCTTCTCCAACACCGCTTCGGCCTGAATGGCCGTTCGTGCCGGTTTCAGGTACTCGATGTGCATGCCACGTGGAAGCCAGCGCATATCCACCGGGACGGTGGCCTCCATCAAGGTACCCGCTGCCAACTCACACAGGTTACCCATGGCCAGGGCGTGGATGGAGCGTATGTGGTTTTCAACGCTGCGGCGCTTTTTCATGCTTACCACCACGTGGCCCGCCTCGAAGGTCAGGAAGCGCGGGTGGATGGTGGAAAAGTAGGGGGCATTTCGACAGATTATGAAGGCGAACAGTCTCTTTCCAAGGGGAAGTTTTTCCAGTTTCCGGTATATGCCGAGAACGCGATTGCTGCTGCTTTTGCTCATGGAAGGCTGGTCTCGCTAATTTGGCTGTGCGGGGCGGTATCAGGGCTTGCCAAAGCCGCCGCCGCCAGGAGTGTCTATACGCAGGATATCACCGGCTTCGAACCGCATACTGGTGCAGCCGGGTAGTTCCTGGCGCTCACCCGATGCTCGGATTCGAGTGTTGCGTCCGGTTTTTCCAGCCTGCCCGCCCTGCAGTCCGAAGGGCGCAACCCGGCGATGGCCGCTGAGCATGGACACCTGCATGGGCTCAAGAAAACGAATTTCCCGGGTTACCCCGTTGCCTCCATGATGACGACCGCTGCCGCCTGAATTCTCTCTGATGCGGAAGTTTTCCAGGCGCACCGGGAAACGTAATTCAAGTACCTCTGGATCTGTCAGGCGTGAGTTGGTCATGTGACTGTGCACCGCCGAGGTGCCGTCAAAGGTCTCGCCAGCGCCGGTACCGCCACACAGGGTTTCGTAATACTGGTAACGCTCGTTGCCAAAGCTCAGGTTGTTCATGGTGCCCTGGGCGGCAGCCATGACCCCCAGGGCGCCGAACAGGGCATTGGTAATGCACTGGGAGGTTTCAACATTGCCTGCCACTACCGCCGCCGGCGTTTTCGGATCCAGGAGGCTGCCGGGAGGGATGATGATCTTGATGGGTTTCAGGCAACCCGCGTTCATGGGGATGTCGCGATCCACCAGGCAACGGAATACATACAGCACGGCGGCCTTGCAGATGGCCGACGGGGCATTGAAGTTATCCGTCGACTGGGGCGAGGTTCCGGTGAAATCAACACAGGCGCTGCCTGCCTGTGCATCAACGGTCACCGCCACCTGTATCACCAGTCCGCTGTCCATCTCGTACCGGAACCGACCATCTCGCAGGACGCCGATGACCTCTCTCACCGCAGCCTCTGCGTTGTCTTGCACATGGCCAACATAGGCGCGAACCACCGGTAGCCCGAATTGCTCACACATCTTGTGCAGTTCGGAAATCCCTTTTTGGTTGGCGGCGATCTGGGCCTTGAGGTCGGCGATGTTCTGGTCAGGATTGCGGGCGGGGTAGGGGCCCTGGGCAAGCCGTTCCCTGACTTCCTGTTCCCGAAAGCGCCCGCCGCTCACCAGGGGGAAACCATCAAACAGGATGCCTTCTTCCTGGACGCTTTGGCTGTGGGGCGGCATTGAGCCGGGTGTGATACCGCCTATGTCCGCATGATGACCGCGGGAGGCGACGAAAAATTCCAGCTGCTCATCGGTAAACACCGGGCTCACCAGGGTGATGTCCGGCAAGTGTGTGCCGCCGTTGTAGGGCGCGTTAAGCATGTAGACATCGCCAGCTTTCAGTTTCTTCCCGTGAGCATGGATGATGGCGCGGACGCTCTCCCCCATGGAGCCCAGGTGCACCGGCATATGCGGCGCGTTGGCCACCAGTTCGCCCCCCGGCCCGAATACCGCGCAGGAGAAGTCCAGGCGTTCCTTGATATTTACCGAGTGAGCGGTGTTTTCCAGGATCACGCCCATCTGCTCGGCTATATGCATGAACAGATTGTTGAATACCTCCAGCAACATGGGGTCCACGCGAGTGCCTTCACTGAGCGCCATGCTGGCTGGTTTCTGGCGTACCAGCACCAGGTGACCATAGGCGTTCATGCTGGCTTGCCAGCCTGGCTCGATGACGATGGTGCCATGGCTTTCGGTAATGATGGCCGGGCCGTTGATCTGGATTCCCGGGTGAAGATTTGCCCGTTGGTAGACTGGCGTGTCCTGCCATTGTCCATCGAGCCACATGGGGGTGACGCTTACCGCTTGCGGCGCGCCGTTTCCAGGTTCCATGGGCTGCTCCGCCCCGGCGCCGGTCTCCCCGATGGCTTCCACTTCCACATCGGCTACCACCAGAGGGGTGTCCGGGCTGGTGAAGCCAAACCGTTGCTGCTGGATGAGTTCGAAGTTCTCGCGCATGTTTTCCAGGCTATCCAGCTCAACCGCCAGGGTGCTGTCGGTCCCCGCGTAGCGCAACCGCACACGCCTGCTGAAGCTCAGCTGCTCCGCGGCGAGGCCCTGTCGCTCCAATTCTTGCCCGGCCCTGCGGTTCAGCGTCCCGGCGGTCTCGGTGATGGTCTGGATTGCCGCCTCATCCAGTGGCAGTTCCAGAGACTGCTGGCGTATGGATCGCAGCTGGGCCAGTCCCATGCCATAGGCCGAAAGCACGCCGGCCAGCGGGTGAATGAAAATTTTTGGAATTCCCAGGGCATCGGCAACCTGGCAGGCATGTTGCCCTCCAGCTCCGCCGAAGCAACTCAGTGCGAAACGGCTGGCGTCGTAACCTCGCTGGATGGAGATTTCCTTGATGGCGGTGGCCATCCGATTGACGGCAATGCGCAGGAAACCCTCCGCCGCCTGTTCGGAACTATATCGGGTGCCTGCCTCGGCGTTGATCCGGTCGGTGAGCCGGGCGAAGCCATTTTTCACCGCGTCGGAATCCAGTGGCTGGTCGCCGCCGGGACCAAAAACTTTAGGGAAATGCTCCGGCTGAATTCGGCCCAACAGGACATTGATGTCAGTGACGGTCAGGGGCCCGCCCCGCCGGTAACAGGCAGGACCGGGATTGGCGCCGGCCGACATGGGCCCAACCTGCATGCGTCCGTCGCTGTAATGCAGCACCGATCCACCACCCGCTGCCACGGTGTGAATTTTCATCATCGGGGCGCGGATGCGCACGCCGGCAATCAAGTTGTCCTGGGCCCGCTCGAAGTCGCCGTCAAACAGGGACACGTCGGTGGAGGTGCCCCCCATGTCGAAACCGATAAGCTGTTCTATCCCGGCGATTTCCGCGGTGCGAACCATGCCCACCACGCCACCTGCCGGGCCGGAGAGAATGCTGTCCCTGCCACGGAAAAAATCGGCACTGGTCAGACCGCCA
This sequence comes from Chromatiales bacterium, assembly GCA_029864735.1. GTDB lineage: Bacteria > Pseudomonadota > Gammaproteobacteria > Steroidobacterales > BM003 > CAKZML01. Next base: position 3,643 of record JAOTSW010000040.1, read on the forward strand.
CTGGATTGCATGAACATCAGGCGGGTATCGCCCAGTTCCTGGCGCAGGCCCTGTATGTAGCGCAGCAGCAAGGGCGAAAGATAGGCGTCCGCGACCGTGGTGTCGCCGCGTCCCACAAGCCGAATCAGGGGTATCACGTCGTGGGAGGTGGAAACCTGGGTGAAACCTACCTGGGTTGCCAGCCTGGCTGCCTGTTGTTCGTGGGCGGCGTAGCGGTAGGCATGCATGAACACGATAGCAACCGAACGCAGTCCCTGGTCGTAGGCCTGCTCAAGGGCGATGCGCAAGGCTGTTTGATCGAGCGGCCGCAGGGGCTTGCCCGCCGCATCCACCCGTTCCTCCGCCTCGATGACCCGGTCGTACAACAATTCGGGAAGTTCGATGTGACGGGCAAACAGGTCGGGCCGATTCTGATATCCGATGCGCAAGGCATCGCGAAATCCTGCGGTGATAATCAACGCAGTGGGCTCACCCTGGCGTTCCAGCAGGGCGTTGGTGGCCACCGTGGTGCCCATCTTTACCGCGTCAATCTGCGCGTGAGGAATGGGCTGGTCAGCGGCGACGCCAAGACAGCGGCGTATGCCCTCAAGGGCCGCGTCCGCGTAGTGCTCCGGATCACTGGACAGTAACTTCAGTGTTTGTAGTTCGCCCCCGGGGGTGCGCGCCACCAGGTCTGTAAAGGTGCCGCCACGGTCAATCCAGAATTGCCATTTTTTCGAGCTATCCACGTATTCCTTCCGGCTTGGTCAATGCTGAAGGATTGTTTCACCAATTGAGCCTCGGTGCATCCGCAGCACGAAAATCCATCGCCTTGAAGTTGGTGAACCTCGCCTGCCTTGCTATGGTGAGCGGGCGACATTTCAGGAGAACAAGAATGAGTCGAGCCGAGGCAATCCTGGCAACCCTGTTGGTCTACATGGGAGTGATGTTGGCCATTGGTGTGTGGGCCAGTCGACGCACTCGTGACGAGACTGACTTTCTCCTGGGCGGACGCAAGCTGGGCGCCTGGGTTGCGGCCCTGAGCGCATCGGCAAGTTCCTCCTCGGCCTGGACATTGCTCGGGGTTTCCGGCGCCGCCTACAACTGGGGCCTGTCTGCCGTCTGGTTGTTTCCCGCGATTTTTCTTGGCTACCTGGCCAACTGGGCCTGGGTGGGGCCGCGCATCCGGGTCCTGAGCCGCAAGACCGGCGCGATTACCCTGACCGAAGTGCTGGCCGGGGATAAAAAGGACCCCCTGTACCCATTAATCATGAAAACCGCCTCGGTGATTATCGTGGTTTCCTTCATGTTTTACGTGGCCTCCCAGTTGCAGGCCGCCGGCAAGGCTTTCGATAACAGCTTCGGGCTTGGCCAGGACCTGTCCCTGCTGATCGGGGTACTGGTGGTGGTCACCTACACCCTTCTGGGTGGGTTCTGGGCTGTCAGCGTCACCGATACCTTGCAGGGCCTGCTGATGGTTGGAGCCGCTGTCGTGCTGCCGGTGGCCGCCATGGTGGCAGTGGGTGGTCCTGATCAGCTGCTGGCCGGTCTGAAGGCGGTGGCCACCGGGAACCAATTGTCCTGGACCGGGCCGTTCACCGGGGTGATGGGCGTGGCTTTTGTGTTGGGCCTTTTGGGGATCGGCGTTGGTTATCCGGGTCAGCCCCACGTGGTGAACCGGTTCATGGCGATCAAGGATGAAAGCTCCCTGCGCGCCGGGCGCGTCATCGCCCTGGGCTGGTGCGTCCTGATTTATTCCGGAACCCTGCTCATTGGTTTGTGCGCCAGGGTGCTTTACTCCACCATCGCCGATGGCGAGATGGTGTTTTTCGAGGTTGCCAACCGTTTGCTCTCGCCGGTCATGGCCGGGGTGATCGTAGCGGCAGTGCTCTCGGCGATTATGTCCACGGCCGACAGCCAGTTGCTGGCGGCGGCGTCTTCTGTTTCACATGACTGGCGATTGGCCGACGGCAAGACGTCGGATTTGAATGTCTCCCGGGTCGTGGTGTTGATTGTGAGTGTGTTGGCCACCTTGCTGGCACTGTTTGCTCCCGATGCGATTTTCTCCCGGGTGTTGTTTGCCTGGAGCGCCGTGGGTTCTGCCTTTGCTCCGCCCCTGCTTGTTCGACTGGCCGGCTACGAGGCCACCGCCAAATCAACCCTGTCCGCCATGACCATGGGCGCCGGTCTCACGGTGGTGCTGCACTTGATGCCAGACGCCCCGGGCGATGTTGCCGAGCGCCTGGTTCCCTTTGTCCTGGCCCTGGGTATCAGTATTGCTGGTATTCGCGGTCGGACCCAGGCGGCTTGAGCCGGGCGCCCGATGACCCAGGTCTCGCCCCAGGTACGCAAGATTTGGCAAGTGGTCAGCACCATTCCTCGTGGCAAGGTTGCCAGCTACGGCCAGGTGGCCCGCATGGCCGGTATGCCCGGGCGGGCGCGGCTGGTAGGGGCCGCCCTGAAGCAACTACCCGACAACAGCCCGGTCCCCTGGCATCGGGTCATCAACGCCTCGGGAAAAATTTCCTTCCCGCCTACCAGTCCTGAGTGGGAAAGACAGCACCAGCGCCTGCTGGATGAAGGCGTGATCCTGGTGCGGGGGAAAGCGCCGGGAGCTGCGCTGGTCGAGGAGGATTTTCTGGATAACCTGTTGTGGGGTCCTGATGAAGGGGTCTGAGCGCGCCGCCGGGTGGATCCGGCGCAGGATATCGCCGCCACTGAGCAGTTGGCTGACCAGCCAGAAACGTGTCGATGCCAGTCACCGTCGCCACGCGCGCCGCCGTGACGTCCTGCCCGAACTGGAGTTTTTCTTTCGCGTGGATGATCCGCGCAGCCTGTTAATGCTGCAGGCACTGCAAACACTGGTGACCAGGCACAGGGTCAATATTGTTCCCCGGGTGGTCCAGGCCCTGCCGTCATGGGCGCACCCTGCGCCAGGGCTGGAGCAAAGCTGGAACCTGGCGGATGCGGCCCGGTTGGCAAGGCATTACCGATTGCACTGGCCGGAGGGAATGCGCCAGCCGTCGGCCGGGGGGGCTCGAGATCTCGCTGCCAGGCTGGCCGACGAAGAAGAATTTTCAGCTTTCGCCGCCAGGGCCTCGATTGCCTGCGGTGAGTTGTGGCTGGGGCAGGAGCCTGGGGCAGGATTGGGCGAGGCACGGCCCAGGGCCCTGGCCGCTAACGAGGCCCGCCTGGAGCGGCTGAAGTTCTATGACTCCGCCGCGGTGTATTTCGAAGGCGAGTGGTATGGGGGCCTGGATCGGCTCACGTACCTGGATCGGCGCCTGGGCGATTGTGAATCGCCCCTGTTGCAGGCCAGGCCGGCTCCCGTGCCTCGTGGGGTGGGCGGCGAACTGGAATTTTTCTTCTCATTCAGAAGTCCATACTCCTACCTGGCTATGGACCGGGTCGCCAGGCTGGCACGGAATTGGGGGTGCAGTCTGAGACTCTCTCCGGTACTGCCCATGGTGACCCGTGGCATGCCCGTTCGTGCGGCCAAGCGTCGTTATATCGTCCTGGACGCCGCCAGGGAGGCCAGGGCGCTGGGAATAGAATTTGGACGCATTTGCGACCCCCTGGGCACGGTGGTGGAGAGATGCCTGGCGTTGACCTATGCCATGCGTGAGGATCCACAGCCCATGGATCTGCCGCGAGCGCTGGCCCGGGCGGTGTTCGCCCGGGGGCAAGACCTGTCCAGGGACCGGGTGTTGCGCGCTGTGCTGGAGAAGTCGGGCATGACCTGGGAGCAGGCTCTGCCGGCCCTGTCGGATGCCTCCTGGCGGGACTGGGTTGCCGATAACCGGGAGCGCCTGAATGGTGCAGGACTGTGGGGTGTGCCCTGCCTGCGCTACGGTAAGATTGTCTGCTGGGGCCAGGATCGCCTGTGGGTGATCGAGGATGCCCTGGCGGCCGTCGCCAGGGATTGATTGCGAGGAGCTGAACCGATGCAGGTTGTGTTTTCACACGGTAAAGAAAGTGGGCCATGGGGAGGAAAAATTTCCGCCCTGGCCCAGGTGGCCAGGCGCCATGGCTTGCAGGTGGCCTCGCTGGATTACCAGGGTATGGATGATCCCCATGAAAGGGTTGCCAAACTGCTTGCATACCTGGGTGAGCTGGATGGACCGGCCATCCTGGTTGGATCAAGCATGGGGGGTCACGTGGCGGCCAGCGCGGCCAGCACCCATCCGGTGGTCGCCGCGTTTTTAATGGCGCCTGCTTTTTACATGCCGGGTTACGAGGCCCTGACGCCGAAGCCCCTGTCGTGTCCGGTGACCATTGTTCATGGCTGGCACGATGAAATTGTTCCAGTGGATAACGTGCTGCGCTTTGCAAGAGAGGGCGACTGCACACTGCACCTTCTGAATGCCGATCACCGCATGCTGGATCAACTGGACGCGCTGTGTGAACTGTTTGAGATGTTTCTCAAGCACATTCCCGGGGTCGGCAAGGGTGATCCGGACTAGCGCAGATCGGCGACGGCCTTGGCTGCAACCTTGTCAATGACCGATGGCGCAAGTATCCGCAGGAGGCGCCCCAGTTTGCCTCGGAATGAGGTAATCAAAAGTCGTTTTCGTCCTGTCATAGCCTTGTAAATCAGGGCAGCACATTCTTCCGAGGTCATTACGCCCGACTTGGCCTCCAGGGGGCTTTCCCCCAGGGCTTTTCCATCTGATCCCAGCGCACGCTGGTGAATTTCCGAGAGGACAAAGTCCGGCGCGATGATGGTGACGTCCACGCCATCCGCTGCCAGTTCGATCCTCAGGGAGTCAAAGAATCCCATCATGGCGTGCTTGGCGGCGCAGTAGCCGGTGCGGGTAGGTACACCGGTGAGTCCCGCGACGCTTGCCACGGCAACTATCTGGCCCCGGGATTTTTTCAATGCCGGCAGCGCGTAGTAAGTGCACCAGGCAGCACTGAGATAGTTAAGTTGCATCAACTGCGCAAGAGGTGCAGTGCTGCTTAGTTGATCCAGCCGTGACCACATGCTGCCGCCGGCGTTGTTGATCAGCACATCCAGACCACCAAATGCCTCAACGGTCTTCTCAATCAGCTCCCGGCATGCATTCTCGTCGGTGACATCGGTGGGCAATACCAGGCACTTGGCGCCCAGGGACTCACAGTCCGTGGCGAGACTTTCCAGGCGTTCACGGTTTCGGGCCGCCAGTACGAGATTGGGGGCATCGGTGGCCAGTTCCAGGGCTAGTGCGCGTCCTATGCCCTCTGAGGCGCCTGTCAGGATGATGGTTTTGTTTGAATACATGATGGTTTCCGCCGGGTTGATAAGCCGATTGAGACTAGCATAATGCCGCCGTGAGGCCGTCCTGTTAAACTGTGCGGCCAGCTTCTCCAAAGTGGAAGAGCTACCAGATTAAGCAGAGCGCGACATGGAATCACTCATCGCACGTATTCTTGAGCCTGAACTTATGGAAGACGAAGAACAGGCCAATGCATACGCCGAGGCGGATTTTTCTGAATCCAACACGCTCTTCGTGGATTTGTTTCAAAAGCATTTCCCGGATTTCCATGGTGTGCGAGCGGTAGACATGGGCTGTGGCCCGGGTGACATCGCGCTGCGCATGGCCAGGCGCTATGACTCCCTGCATATGGACGGGGTGGACGGTTCCGCCGCCATGCTGAGTTTTGGCCGCCCGGCCCTGGCCGCCGCAGGTGAGCCCGGTACTCGCGTGCGACTGGTGCACGGCATTTTCCCTGGTGTTGAACTGGCGGTTGGCCAGTACGATGCAGTAATCAGCAATAGCCTGCTGCATCACCTGCACGAACCCCAGGTCATGTGGAGCGCAGTACGCGAGCTGGGTCGCCCCGGAGCATCAGTGCTCATCATGGATTTGAAACGTACGCGGGATGAAGAGCACGCGCGGGAAATTGTGGCAACCTACGCAGGTAGTGAGCCCGAGGTCCTGCAGGTGGATTTCTATAATTCGCTGCTGGCCGCGTTTACCCCGTCCGAGATCCAGTTGCAGCTTGAAGAGGCGGGCCTGGATGGCTTGTCAGTTGTCCAAGTCAGTGATCGTCACTTGATTGTGACCGGTCGCCTGGCAGTCTGACGCTAAACGGAATCCTGGTCATGAATTGGTTGGGTCTAGATAAATTTTTGTTTGGCATATCACGCCGCCTGATAAATCCCCTGCTGCGCGTGAATCTCGTCTCTGACAGAGTCTCCAAGACCCTTGGGCCCTCCCAGGTCCCTATTTGTTATGTTCTTGAAAAATCGAGCTTTTCGGATTTACTCGTCTTAGACAGGGTGTGTCGCGAACAAGGTCTTCCCCGACCCCGGGACGCGATGAAGTTACGTGGTTACCAGCAGAATAAATCCGTCTGTTATGTGCGCGGAAAACGCGGACTGTCTCGCCGCCGTGAAAGTGCCGCACCGTCAAAGCTGCTGGGGAAAATGATTGGCGCAGTGGAGGCGGACCGTTCCCTGGATGTCCGGATCGTGCCGGTTTCAATTTTCTGGGGCCGTGCACCGGATCGGGAGCAGGGCTTTATCAGGACCCTGTTCTCTGAAGGGTGGGCCGCTACCGGTTCGCTGAGAAAGTTCTTCGTCATTTTGCTGCACGGACGAAATGTCCTGGTGGAAGTCGCCGCGCCGATACACCTGAAGCAGGTAGTGGAAGAGAGCCTGGGCGAATCCCGGAGTGTTCGTAAAGTAGCCCGTGTACTGCGAGTACATTTCAGGCTGCAGCGAGTCGCGACCATCGGCCCCGACCTGTCTCATCGTCGGACCATGGTCAACAAGTTGCTGAAGAGCCGAAAGGTTCGCCAGGCCATTGATCGCGAGATGCAGTCTGCGCGCCTTGATCGCAACAAGGCGACCTCCAGGGCGCGTAGTTACGCCAATGAAATTGCCGCCAACTTCTCCACCGCGGTGGTGGCCGTGTCGGCGAGGATGCTCACGTGGCTCTGGCAAAAACTCTACGACGGTATCGAGGTGAATCACTTCGAGGAGATGCGTGAGGCGACCAAGGGAAATGAAGTTATATACGTCCCGTGTCATCGCTCGCACGTGGACTACCTTTTGCTTTCCTATGTGCTTTACGTACGCGGACTGGTTGCGCCGCATATCGCTGCCGGTATAAATCTGAATCTGCCTGTCCTGGGTCAGTTTTTGCGCGGGGGCGGTGCGTTTTTTCTGCGTCGCAGCTTCCGCGGCAACCAGCTGTATTCGGCTGTGTTCCAGCAATACCTGGGAATGAATCTGAACAAGGGCGTGGCCATCGAGTATTTCATCGAAGGTGGTCGCAGCCGCACCGGCCGCTTACTTGAGCCACGTCCCGGCATGCTGAGCATGACAGTCACCAGCTTCATGAACAATCGCCGCCGCCCGCTGGTCTTCGTGCCGGTTTACTTTGGCTACGAGCGGGTGATGGAAGGCAATACTTACATCGCCGAGCTCAGCGGCAAGCCCAAGAAGAAAGAGTCCATCCTGGAATTGTTCCGCTTTTTGCCCACCCTGCGGAAAAAATTCGGCAGTGTGTTTGTGAACTTCGGTGAGCCTCTTCCCCTGGAGCAGTTCCTGGACAAGGGCCAGGCAGACTGGCGTGAAAAGGAGATCGATGAAGACGGGCGTCCCCGATGGCTGGGGCCGATTATTGATGACCTGGGTGAGGAGATTTTGTGTCGCGTGAACAGCGCCGCGGCAGTAGGGCCGGTTAACCTGATTACCCTGGTGATGCTCTCAACGCCACGGCAGTCCATGCTGGAGAGCCAGTTGATTACCCAACTGGAACTGTATGCGAAGTTGCTCAGGGACCTGGATTACTCGGACCGGGTCACCGTGACCAAGATGGCTGCTGCAGAAATGGTCACATACTGCGAGAAACTCGGCGTGGTTCAGAGACGTGCCAACAAGTTGGGTGACATGATAACCATGACGGAACAGCAAAGCGTCATGGGCACTTACTTCCGTAACAATGTCCTGCACCTGATGGCGCTGCCATCACTGATCGCAAGCTGTTTCCTGCGCAATGAACGGATGACCACCAACCTGATTTCCCAGGTTGTTGCCGTCATCTATCCGTATCTCAAGGCGGAACTGTTCATCCGCTGGACCGAGGAAGAGATTGCTGATCGGGTACAGGACACCGTGAATGTCATGTGTCGCCACGGCTTGTTGGCCAGGGGACGATTTAATAATCGTTATTCCCGCAAGGAAAGTGGAAGCGGTCACGTCAGACTTGGCTTGCTATCCAAGGTCACGGACCAGGCTATCGAACGTTACTACGTGGTGATCGCACTGCTTGAACGTCACGGCAGCGCAGCGATCACTGAAAAGGCCCTGGAGGAAGAATCACAGTTGATGGCCGAGCGGCTTTCCGTGCTGTTCGGGCTGGATTCACCTGAATTCTTTGATCGCAGCCTGTTCCGGAATTTCATCCGCCGGCTCAAGGCCCAGGGTGTTATTCATACCGGGCCAGATGGTCGACTTGAGTTCGATGATGTGGTTGAAAAACTGGATAAATACTCTCGGTTGCTATTGAGTGACGAGATTCGCCACGCGGTGCGCCAGGTGACCCAGGCCTAGTCGTCCGACGACGGCTTTCCCCTCAGGGATTTTATTTTTGACTGCTGTCGCTTGCTGTCCAGGCGCTTGCGCTTGGCCGAGTAGGGCGTCTTGGTGGGGATGCGTCGGGCCGGCCTGTGACGCGCCTGTTCAATCAATTCCATTAATCTTACCCGGGCGTCTTCCCGGTTACGCTCCTGGCTGCGATGACGTTGTGCGAAGATGGTGATCACGCCTTCGCTGTCGGCGCGACTTCCCGCCAGGCTGATCAGCTTGCGTGCGACCTCTCCCGGCAAACCTGCACTATGGACGGCGAAGCGGAGCTGGACTGCAGAGGCGGTCTTGTTGACGTGTTGACCGCCTGGACCCGAGGCACGAACAAAACGTTCCTCGATAGCTTTTTCCAGGGGGGCGGGCAGGGCGTACGGTAGCCGTTGCTCCTTTGGGGAGGGTGGCGAAGGAGGGGTCCCGTCCACAACGCTCAGGCGTTGAGATCCGGAATCATGTCGCTTTCCAGGTGAGAGATCTGGTCCTTGAGGCACAACTTGCGTTTTTTCAGGCGCTTGAGCTGAAGTTGGTCCACGGCGGGATCCAGTGCAAGACGGTCAATCACATCGTCCAGGTCGCGATGTTCCAATCGCAGGGCCCGGAGCTTGTCCAGCTTCTCAAATGACTTGGTATCGACTTTGTCGGTCATGTCCGTGCTGTGTGTATGCATGGTGGCATCCAGTTACTCTCTCTAGCTTAGTCAAGCGGACCCTCTGCTGCCAAGGGTTTTTAGCGAATTTCTGGCTGAACTGAGTCTTCCGGAGCCAGTCCGATGCTGTGAACATGGCCACGGCGCAGGATTATGAAGCCCTGTTTGCGGGCAAATCCGTCCGCGCTGTAGTCAAAGTTATAGGTCCGTTCCAGGACCAGGTGGCCTTGGTGGTCCCGGGTGATGCGCAAACCGCCGAATGAAACCGTCCCGTCCAGCAGTTGCAGGCCGGCCTTGCGGCAGGTCGCCGCGACCACCAGATTCGCCCGTTCCCGGGACTCCATGATGCGGTACCAGCCCCCGGCGCCGAAGATAATCAGGATTCCCAGGAATCCAATCTCCGAGACCGTCACGGGGCCACGTACCCGGTCCAGTCCCGGTCGCCATCACCGTAAACCAGGAACCAGGGGTTGAGGATGTCTTCCTCGGCGTTGTACTGCAGCGGGTTGCCATCGCAGTCCACAACTTGTCCGCCCGCGCCCAGCACGACCGCGTGGGCCGCGGCGGTGTCCCATTCAGAAGTCGGACCCAGGCGCGGATAAATATCTGCCTTGCCCTCGGCGATCACGCACAGCTTGAGAGAGCTGCCCATGGGCACCATCTCGTGCTCGCCCAGTCGGCCCAGGTAGGCGCTCACTGCCTCGCTGGCGTGTGACCGGCTACCTACCACTCGAACCGGGTTCCGGGCAGGTTTGCAGACGCTGATGGGTGTGGTCGGTCCGCCCGCCTGGCAGCGAAACGCGCCCAGGCCCGGTCCGCCATGGAATTCGATTTGCTGGGCGGGTACGCCAACCACACCAAGGATGGGGGTGTGATTGTCGATCAGCGCGATGTTCACCGTGAACTCGCCATTTCGCTTGATGAATTCCTTGGTTCCATCCAGGGGGTCCACTAGCCAGTAGCGCTTCCACTTGCCCCGCTCTGAAAAATCCGGCAAACCCGATTCCTCGGACAGTACCGGCACACCGGGAAGCAGTCCGGGCAGGCGCGCCGCGATGATCCGGTGGGCGGCCATGTCGGCGGCGGTGACCGGTGACTTGTCTTCCTTGGATTGGACGTCGAAATCCGATCCATAGACCTCCATGATGGCCTTGCCGGCGTCCCGGACAATCTCAAGCAGGGTGGGGATCAATGGGGTCAGCTCGTTCATTGGGTACCTTGGGTCGTGGCCGGGCTCGCCGGCGGGCGTGCAGTGCGTAGTATGATACGTGCCTATGGAAACAACTAACACCAGACCGGTGATTTGGCAGGATGTGGATGTGGTCCTGCTGGATATGGACGGCACCTTGCTGGACCTGGGCTTCGATAATTATTTCTGGCGGGCCTACGTTCCCGAGCGTTACAGCGAGCACCATGGCGTCTCCGTGGAGGAGGCCAGGGCGCGCCTGGAGGGCTGGTACCTGGAACGCCAGGGTACCTTGCAGTGGTATTGCCTGGATTACTGGCGGGACCGGCTGGAGATGGATGTCACTGCAATGAAGCGAGATATCCAGCATCGAATAAGGGTGCTGCCGGATGTTCCCCGATTTCTTGAATCAGTGCGTCGGGTGGGTAAACGCCTGGTGCTGGTGACCAATGCACACCGGGATAGCCTGCTGGTAAAAATGGAGTGCACCGCGCTGCACACCCACTTCGATGCGATACACAGCTCTCATGATTTCGGGCTGCCGAAAGAGGATCCGGAATTCTGGCGGCGACTGCAGGAGGCGGAGCCGTTCATTGCAACCCGGACATTGCTGGTGGATGACAGCATTGCCGTGCTGGAATCCGCAAGGCGATTCGGGATGGGTCAGCTGGTTGCCATTCGGCGGCCGGAAATTGACGGGCCCACCCGGGAGATCGAGGGGTTTGAGCAGGTCGATTCAGTCGTTGAGTTGATCGAGCCCTGATTCGAGAATGAACCAGGGCAGGTTCTGATTTAGCGTCTTCCGCGTCCGCCGGAGCCGCCGCCGGATTTCCTGGGACCACCACGACCTCCGCCGCCACCACTGCGTGGGCCGCCGGGGCGGGGTTTGCGCTGGGGGAAGTGTTCGGGGCCCGGCTTGACCAGGGTTTCCGGGAGTATTTCCCTGGGAACCGATTCCACCGGAATCGACTGACCAATGTACTTCTCGATATCCGGAAGCGAGAAAACATACTGTTCACAGCCAAAGCTGATCGCATCGCCTTTTTCGCCTGCTCGGGCGGTGCGGCCAATCCTGTGCACGTAGTCCTCGCAGTCCTGGGGCAGGTCGTAGTTCACAACGTGGCTCACGCCGGGAATATGCAGTCCGCGAGAGGCCACATCAGTGCCGATCAATACCGGTAGTTCACCTTCCTGGAATCTCTTTAGCATGGCCATGCGCTTTTTCTGCGGTACATCACCGGAAATCGCCTTGGCGTCGATGCCATTGACCGTGAGGTAGGCCTCAACGCGTTCCGCCGCCCGCTTGGTGTTCACAAACACCATGGTCCTGGTGGTAGCCTTGCTGCGCAACAGGCCGATTAGCAGGGGCAGTTTTTCCTCGTTTGAGGGGTAGTACAGCACCTGGGTGACCCGGTCAGCGGTCACGGTTTCAGATTCGATCTGCACCAATTCCGGGCTGTTCATGTGCTCATAGGCCAGTTCCAGCACGCGTTGGCCCAGGGTGGCCGAGAACAACATGGAGAGGCGCTTGTCAGCGGGAGGCAGGCGTCGCAGGACAAAGCGAATGTCCTTGATGAAGCCCAGGTCAAACATCCGGTCTGCTTCATCCAGTACCATTACCTGGATGCGCTCCAGGCCATACACCTTCTGTTTGTAATAATCGATAATCCGGCCGGGGGTGCCCACCAGCACATCCACGCCATCGGCCAGCATCTGGCGCTGGCTCTCGTAGCCTGTACCGCCATACACCACGCCCAGCGTAAGGCCTGTGTGCGCGCCCAGTACCACGGCGTCTTTTTCAATCTGTATCGCCAGTTCGCGGGTCGGCGCGATGAGGATGGCTCGCGGATCGTTGGGCATGCCCTTCTCGGGGGCTGGTTCAGTCAGCAGCCGGTTGTACATGGCCAGCAGGAACGCTGCGGTCTTGCCGGTGCCCGTCTGGGCTTGCCCGGCCACGTCTTTACCGCTGAGCGCCAGGGGCAGGGTCTCCGCCTGGATGGGAGTGCAATTGACGAATCCGGCATCCCGAATTCCCCGGACCAGTTGCTCTGGCAGGTTCAGACTGTCGAATGTCACGTCACTTAAATGGCTGTTTGTCATATAACGGATACGTCCTTGATTCCTGCCTTGCGGAAAATACGTGGCAGGAAAAACTTGCATTGTCTGGGGGTGAGAGGTCAAAATAGTGACTAACACCGCGGCTCACGCTACCTCTTGCCGCCCTCTACCGAGTTCCTCTTGTAGATTCACGAGCGACTAGAGCGCGAGATAATTGCGACATTGTGCCTGATAGGTCAGTCCGCGTCACATCTTAAAACGGCATCGAGCCCGCTACCAAGTTCAACCCCGAGTTATAAATCATCCCAATATTCAAACGGTTGTTTCCGGAAGGAGTTGCAAGTGAGCGACAAAATCGTGCATACGACTGATGCACAATTCGAACAAGACATCCTTGGATCAGACCTGCCAGTGCTACTGGACTTCTGGGCCGAGTGGTGCGGACCTTGCAAAATGATCGCCCCGATCCTTGATGAGATTGTTGGCGACTACGAGGGTCGGCTGAAAATCGCCAAGCTGAATATTGATGAGAACCCGGCCACCGCGCCGAAGTTCGGTATTCGCGGAATTCCTACCCTGTTGCTGTTTAAAGACGGCCAGGTTCAAGCGCAGAAGGTGGGCGCGCTTTCCAAAGCCCAACTCAAAGAATTTCTGGATGCAAACTTGTGAGAGGCTACCTAGGCAATTCCCCACGCGGCCGTGGCACCAAGTCTGCTGAAGGCCGCGGACCCGTCACCAGCAATCCCAATGTGAAGAAAAAGCGGCCTCGCCGCAGCAGTGGTGGTAACAGCAGTGGCGGTAGACGCCCCAACCATATTCCTGACGATCCGTCAGAGTTGGAGACGATCTCCAGCGAAGAGTTGGCGCAAACCAAGGAGATCATGAACCTGACCGACCTGAAGACCAAGCCCATTGGGGAATTGGTCGAGATGGCCCGGTCGCTGGGACTGGAAGACCTGGCCCGGTCGCGCAAGCAGGACATTATTTTCTCCATGCTGACGGCCCACGCGGCCAACGGCGAAGACATTTACGGCGACGGCGTGCTGGAAATCCTGCAGGATGGCTTCGGCTTTCTGCGTTCTGCCGAGGGTTCGTACCTGGCGGGACCGGATGACATTTATGTGTCCCCCAGCCAGATTCGCCGCTTCAACCTGCGTACCGGCGACACCGTCTCCGGTCTGATTCGTCCCCCGAAAGAAGGCGAGCGCTATTTCGCCCTGCTGAAGGTTGGCGAGATCAACATGGAGTCTCCCGAGGCAGCTCGCAACAAGGTGCTGTTCGAGAACCTCACGCCCCTGCACCCGAACCAGCGCATGCGCCTGGAACGCGGTAACGGAAGCACCGAGGATCTGACCTCCCGCATCATCGACCTGGTATCACCCATCGGTCGTGGCCAGCGTGGCCTGATTGTCTCCCCGCCCAAGGCCGGTAAGACCATCCTGCTGCAGAACATCGCCTCGGCCATCACGGCGAACCATCCCGATGTCTACCTCATGGTGCTGCTCATCGACGAGCGTCCCGAGGAAGTCACCGAGATGTCCCGCACCGTGCGTGGTGAAGTTATTTCATCGACCTTCGATGAGCCGGCTACTCGCCACGTGCAGGTTGCGGAGATGGTGATCGAGAAAGCCAAGCGACTGGTCGAGCACAAGATCGACGTGGTCATCCTGCTGGATTCCATCACCCGACTGGCTCGCGCCTACAACACCGTGGTGCCCAGCTCAGGCAAGGTGCTTACCGGTGGTGTGGATGCCAACGCCCTGCAGCGTCCCAAGCGCTTCTTCGGCGCGGCCCGTAACATCGAGGAA
>JAOTSW010000151.1 GCA_029864735.1 Chromatiales bacterium
TGCCATGTGGCGAATGTGGGTGAAAATATCTGTGCCCGCCACCGCAGGGGCCAGGTTGGTGGTATCTGAAAGCGGCGACATCTTGTCACCGAAGTAGGCGCCTGAAATCACGGCGCCTGCGGTTATCTCTGGCGACAGGCCCAGGCCGCTGGCGACACCGATCAAGCCCACGCCCAGGGTGCCTGCCACCGTCCAGGAGCTACCGATGCTCACCGAGGCGACAGCACAAATCAGGGCACTGGCCGCGAAAAACACGCGGGGATCCAGCAGTTTCAGTCCCAGCCAGATCATGGTCGGCACCGTGCCAGACAGCATCCAGCTCCCGATCAGGGCACCCACCGAAAGCAGGATCAGCATGGCGCCCATGGCCGTGCCTATGCCCTGGACGATGGCTTGTTCCAGGTCTTGCCAGCGATGGCCGTTACGAATCGCGATTACCACACCGACCGCGCCCGCGAATAACAGGGCAATCTGATTTGCTCCATAGGAGGAATCCGAACCGAACAGGTAAACCGACATGGCCAGCAAGAACACGAGTGTTACAACAGGAATCAGGGCTTGTAGCAACGTCGGTGTTTTAATCTTGTCAGTCTGGATTTCGCTCATGCTTGGGCCCTGGGCATAATAGCCTCGTTAAATTCAGTCGCGATCGCTGTAGTTGCGCATCGTTAGTTGTCAGTTGGGTAAAGCTCGCTGACCTTAAAACCTCACACCTTATCCCGGTGATTAATTTCCTTGCATCCCTTGACGAGAGTCGAGGCATGCAGGCAACCCTAGCAAAAAATACAAAAGCGGTCGCGTGTAGTTGCCCCGGACTACAACCACGAGACTGTTTTAGCTTCCGCCTGTAACAGTGGCGCCGGGGCCCGGGATGTTGGATTGGTGGACTCTTTGTTCGAAAATCCGTGGCCCCGCGCTTTACTATCCGCTACGTACTATGCTTCTGCGAGCACTTCGGCCAGGCTGGCTTCCAGTATTTCCATGGCCTCATCAATGATGATCTTGTCCACCATCAGGGGGGGCATGAAGCGAACGGTGCTCACGCCGCAACTCAGCAGTAGCAGACCTTTGTGAAAGGCCCTGCGCACCAGTTCTTCGCAGACCGCCTTGGCCGGCTCCTTGGTCTGGGGGTCTTTTACCAGTTCCATTCCGATCATCAGGCCCTGTCCACGTACTTCGCCAATGACCTCAAAGCGGGTAGCCATATCACGGAGCTTGTCCATGAAGTAGCTGCCCATTGCGGCCGCGTTGTCAGCGTATTCAGACTCCACCAGGCGCAGGGTTTCAATTGCCGCCGCGCAGGCCAGGGGATTGCCGCCATAGGTGTTTCCATGAGCGCCGTGTTTCCACTGGCTCATTACGCTCTTGCGGGCAACGATAAGGCCAATGGGCATACCCGAGCCGATACCCTTTGCCAGGGTCATGATGTCCGGTTCCACTCCCCAGTTTTGGCAGGCGAACATCTTCCCGGTACGACCGACCCCACTTTGCACTTCGTCAAAAATCAGCAGAATGCCGTGCTTGTCGCAGATCTCGCGCAATCCCTTGAGGAAACCCTCGGGTGGCACGATGTAACCACCTTCTCCCAGCAGGGGTTCGATGAGCATTCCCGCCACCTCCTTGGCCGGCACGTTGTGCTGGAAGAGCTGTTCAATGTACTTGAGCACGGCCTTTCCCTGGTCGGCGCCCTCGAAAACCGGGCGGTAATTATTGGGGTAGGGCACATGGGTAACACCGGGCATGGTGGGGAAGAAGCCCGCCTGCTGGGTGTACTTGCTGGAGGTGAAGGACAGGGATCCCATTGTTCGGCCGTGGAAACCGCCCAGGAAACCGATGAAGCGCGACCGGCCTGTGACAGCACGGGCCAGCTTCAGGGCGCCCTCAACGGTCTCGGTGCCGGAGTTGGCAAAGAAGGTCATGGCGTCTTCTTCCATGGGTGCCAGCCTGGCCATGGTTTCGGCCAGGGAGACCTGGTACTCGTGCCAGTAATCCGATGAAATGTGCAGGAACTTGTCCGCCGCGCACTTGATTGCATTTACCACGTCGGGATGGCAATGACCGGTGGAGCACACGGCAATGCCGGCCATGAAATCCAAAAAGCGATTGCCGTCCACGTCCCACACTTCGGCGCCCTTGCCGTGGTCCATGACAAATCCATAGTCACGGGGATAACAGGGAGCTACGACCATGGCGTCACGCTCCATCATTGCGCGTGCGCGGGGTCCGGGTAACTCGGTCTTGATGTGCTGTTCACTCACTATGTGATCCCTCGAAAAACGTAACGAATAATTCTGAAAATCTAGTAGGGCAGTTGCCGGGCCCGTTTATGCGCCTCGGCAGTACGTGCATGCAGTTGCCTGAGTGCATTCAACTCTTCTTCGGTGGGTGGCGCGATATGCTCCAGCGATTCAGTCACCGCCAGGGGCCAGCCGGTTGCCGCCTTCACATCGTCCACGCAAACCCCCTCGAATAACCCTGTCAGGGTCAGTTCGCCGGTCAGCGGATCGGGCCTGAGCACACCCAGGTCAGTGATTACCTTTTGGGGGCCATCACCCCTGGCGCCTGCCTTGCGTCGTGCCACCCTGTCACCGATGTAACCTGCCGAGGTGATGAAGTCCATCTTGTCAACAAAGCTGCGGGGGGATTGGCGCAGCATGATAAATGTCTCTTTGGCGTGAGCAGCGATTTCCGGAGCGCCGCCGGCGCCGGGCAGGCGCACCTTCGGCGCATGGTAGTCGCCGATGACAGTTGTGTTGAGATTGCCGTAGCGATCGATCTGGGCTGCACCCAGGAAACCCACGTCAACTCTTCCGGCCTGTAACCAGTAAGTGAAGATTTCCGGAATTGACACCAGGCACTCTGCGGTTTCTGCCAGGTCCTGGTCACCGATAGACAGGGGCAGGACGCTGGGCTTAGCCCCGATAGTCCCCGACTCGTAAATCAGCACGATCCCCGGTGCATGGGTCAGCCGGGCGAGGTTAGCCGCCGCGCTGGGCAGTCCGATCCCAACAAAACAGACGCAGCCGTTCCACATCAATCGTGAGGCGGCGATGGTCATCATCTCGTCGCGGGTGTACTCGGGATTGCTCATGATGCCGCCCCCAGTCGAGCCAGGTAGCCTGCATGGTCAACGGTATCGAGCACGTATTCCTGAATCCAGGCCCTGAACGAATCCCGGTCTCTGGAGATGGTGTCCCAGTCCCGGTAAAACGCGTTATCCCGGTCATAGACGCCGTGAACATAAGAGGGGTGGGCGCCGCCGGGCACCCTGGCCACGGCGCTTATTACCCAACTGGGGAGAATGACCGAGTTTTGCGGCGCATTCAGTTCATCTACCACGTCCTCAACGGTAACGATTACTTCCCTGGCAGCAAGGGCCACTTCTTTTTGCACACCGGTAATGCCCCTGAGCAACACATTTCCCGCTTTATCGGCCAGGTGCGCATGGATGATGCTCACGTCCGGGGCCAAGGCAGGCACCGCAGCCAGGCGTTGGCCGGTAAAAGGACATTGGATGTGACGAATATTTTGATTGACCGAGGGCAGGTCACTGCCCACGAATCCTGCGAGCATCGCGAAGGGCAGTCCCGATGCGCCGGCCTGGTAGGCAGCTGCCATGGCGGCATGACTGCGCTCGTCCAACTCAATGGGCAGCGGCCATTGCCTTTCGACTGCATCACGCAGACGGTGCAGCGAACCTACCCCGGGGTTTCCGCCCCAGGAGAAGACCATTCGGCTCACACAGCCCATGCCTATCAACTGGTCGTAAATGATATCCGGTGTCATGCGAATTAATGTCAGGTCCTTGCGACCCTGGCGTATGATCTCGTGGGCCGCAGCGAATGGAATCAGGT
Source organism: Chromatiales bacterium (assembly GCA_029864735.1). Taxonomy (GTDB): domain Bacteria; phylum Pseudomonadota; class Gammaproteobacteria; order Steroidobacterales; family BM003; genus CAKZML01. The sequence goes on from JAOTSW010000151.1 coordinate 3,855, forward strand.
GGGTAAAGCCCTCCATCGCCAGTGTCTGGCCGTCGGTGATGAATTCTGCGATCGCCTGCTTCAGGGATAGATGTTTCATGGGGCGCTATTCAACAATTGTCTGAGATTGCTCACGCATATATAGCGGCAGGTAATAAAAGCTCGCTATAGCCTTGCCGGTGCTGCCAGAACCTTTCCACCCACCGAATGGCTGGTAACCTGGCCATGCACCGGTGGTCGCGCCCTGGGGACGGTTGGCGTAGATCACACCCGCCTCCACGTTATCCAGGAACCAGCGCACGTCACCCTCGCTACCATAGATACCGGCGGTGAGACCCTGGTCCGGAGCATTGGTTAACTCCATTGCGGTCTCCCGGTTGGGGACCCTGGCCAGGGAGAGGATGGGGACAAACATTTCTTCTTCCCACAAGGGATGAGCCAGGGGCAGTTCCACCAAGGTCGGTTGGCAGTAGAAGCCATTTGCCAGATCGCCCTCACGGGCCTGCTCGCCACCGGCCAATATGACGGCGTCATTGGATTTGAACTGTGCGCAGTAGGCGGCGAAATTATCGTATGCCGCCGCATTTGCCACCGGGCCCATCCAGTTCATTCTTTCGGTTGGATCGCCAATACGAATCCTGGCGATCTCTGCCTGCAATTTCTTGATTAACTCATCGGCAACGGTTTCATCAACGTACAGACGGGACAAGGCCGAACATTTCTGCCCACTCAGACCGTAAGCAGAACGCACGATACCCATGGCGGCGCGATCCAGGTCCGCACTGCGGGTAACGATGGTGGCGTTTTTGCCGCCCATCTCCGCAATACAGGGCCGGGGGTAGGTGCCCGCGGCGAGACTGCGATAAATATGCATGCCGGCCTTGTAAGAACCGGTGAAGGTGATTCCGGCGACCCTGGGATGCTCGACCAGTACCTGTCCCACGTTGCTGGCAGATCCGTTCACCAGGTTGAACACTCCCTGGGGCAGTCCGGCATCGTGCAGGCACTGGGCCAGCATGATCCCGGACCAGGGCGTATCGGTGGCTCCTTTGAGTACCACGGTGTTGCCGGTAACCAGGGCGGCGGCCACCGGTCCGCCTGCCAGTGCAAAGGGGAAATTAAACGGGGTGATGACAGCCCAGACACCGTGGGGCTTCATTACCGAGCGATTAGTGCTCTTGAATCCCTCCAGGGGATCATTGGGAAGGGTATGGTCGAATCCCTTGTTATTCTCAAAATCGTCGCAGTAAATGGTGAAAAAATCGGCGGTCTCCTGAACTTCGCCCAATGCCTCCATCCTGTTCTTGCCAACTTCCAGCGCCACGGCGGCTGAAATTTCGTAAACCCGCTCCTCTATGAGGCTGGCAGCTTTGCGCAGGATCTTGTTGCGCTCGTGGTAGGGCGTGCTGCGCCACTCGGGCCAGGCTTTACTGGCGGCACTGACTGCCATCTCGGTTTCGTCATGGGTTCCATCACCAAACCGGCCTAGCAGCATGTCCTGGTTAATCGGACTGCGTTTTTCCCGGTACCTTTCCGCCTTTACCATCTCGCCGTTGATGTAATGCCCGTAGCTTTGTCCCAGGTTCCCTTTGACCGATTTTAGAGCTGCCTCGAAACCGGTGTGTACCTGCTCTGGCGGAGCGAACATCGTGGAATAGGTCAATCTGAACGGCTTGGTCATGCGGGTATCCTCATTTAGCGCCAGACTGGATTGGTCTGGGCTATAACGGCACTAGTCTCTTGCTGAAAATTAGATGAAGCGATGCATTTGTTGCCGTCCGGGGCGACTACGCCACACTGTAGGGTTCCCCTGTTTTTGGCGCACGCAGTGCCAAGCGACCTGGAATAGTCGACGGTAACAGTCACATCGTTGATCTGAGTTTCATGGAGAGGGTAAACAGACAATACATATATCCCGGATTCTTACAGACCGGAGCCTGCAGCGGCAAGACATTATCGTTAAAACTCTTTCTCCATCCGGAATTTGAATTGTCGGCCCCGATAACGCCGGCCACGGGAGAAGTTGGGGCCTGTCACGAGGTGTGCCAGGACATCCTGGCCAGTGCGAATCTGCAGTGACTTGGGCTCACATGGGAAGGCACCGATGCGGAAGCTGCACCCCCGGTGCGTGGCATAATCCGGGTGATCAACGGAACTCAATAGCCTCGCGCAAAATCCACCAGGTAGTCTGGCTTATCCCCGGCCAGGTACCGCCTTAGGTTTGCCA
>JAOTSW010000041.1 GCA_029864735.1 Chromatiales bacterium
GACAGGCCAGCGGAAGATCCGCTTCTGTAACCTCGTAGCGATTCCGGGAATTGGGCTGGACCATCTCGATCTCTGACTTGCCTTGTTGGGCCATGATGTTCCTCTTTATGAAATCGGTGCGCATTGGCAATAAAGAAATTATAAAGCAGTACCTGCTATGCCGGCACCATCAGCCGTCGCCAGCAATCCTGGACCAACTTTCTTTCGGACGCGAACATACCAATATCCACGGTGCCCTTTCGTCCAGACAGACTTGCCTCGTGCAGCGCGCCCCTGAACGCCAGGTATGCCTGCTTCAAGCCGGTTGCATCAGCCGGGCTTATGACCGCCGCCTCCACCAGACCTTCCAGTTGCCGAATGTTGTCCGAATAGGTTAGTAAATGCGGGTGACTCTTTGCATGGGCAAGCACCAGGTACTGGACCAGGAATTCGATATCGGCGATACCGCCCGAGTCCTGCTTCAGATCAAACAGCGACTCATCGCCAACGGATAATTCGGCCCGCATACGCTCGCGCATATCCGTGACTTCCTTGCACAGATTCTCACGCCGTACATGCTCGGTCAGCACCAGGCGCCGGATCCTCTCGAATTCCTCGCGCACTGTGTCGCTTCCCGCCACCGCCCGGGAACGCAGCAGGGCCTGGTGTTCCCAGGTCCACGCCTCCTGGACCTGGTAACGCTCGAAGGCCTTGAGACTGCCTACCATCAAGCCGGCGTTACCACTGGGACGCAAGCGCATGTCCACTTCGTAAAGCACGCCGGAAGTCGTAGGCATGCTGATCAGATTCACCAGTCGTGTGGCCAATCGCGCGAAAAACACGTCGTTGGCGATGCTCCGGGGGCCATCGGTAAGCTGGGCATCGCCTCGGGAGTCATGCAGAAACACCAGGTCCAGGTCGGAGCCATAACCCAGCTCCAGGCCACCAAGCTTGCCGTAGGCGGCAATGGCAAACCCTGCAATCCCGGTTTCACCATTTTCAATAAATGTCGGCTGCCCATAACGGGCGCACATTTGCTTCCACGCCAGGGACAGGGTGCAGTCCAGGATGATCTCGGCCAGGTCAGTCAAGCGGTCGCTGATCTTCATCAACGGCAATACGCCGCCCATATCCGCCAGGGCGATGCGAAACACCGCCGCCCGCTGGAACTGACGCAAGGCCTCCGCGTAGGCTTCCTCATCGTACTGATCCAGTCTCAGGAGGCGCTGGGCCAGGTCAGCATTCATTTGCTCCCGATCAGGCGGCGTTTCGAAAATCCTCGGGTCCAGCAATTCATCCAGCAACAAGGGGTGCTCGGCGACCTGATTCGCCAGCATGTCGCTGTGGCCGCAAATTCGCGCCAGACGCTCCAGTGCGCCGGGGTTCTCATTCAATAGCGCAAAGTACGCCGAGCGCCGTCCCACCGACTGCAACACTCCAGCCACCCTGGCCAGGGCCTTTTCCGGATTATCCAATGCGGTTACCGCCCGAAGCACCCGTGGCACCAGGGTATCCAGCCGCTGACGACCAGTCTCGTCCAAGCGGCGATAAAGATTGCTGTCCCTCAACCCGGCCAGGGTGGCCAGCAATTGCTCGGAGTGTTTAATGCCCAGGGAGTCCAGCAATTCCGAGGCCGCCCTGCCTCCCAGGCTGCCGTCCCACAGACCATCCAGCGGCTCATCCCCCTGCTCTGCCGCCGGTCTCTCGCCTGCCAGCACAACTTTCTCGAAGCAAGCCTGGACAAACGCGCGATTTGAGGCCACATCCTCGGCAAGGCTCTCCCAGTTCTCATAGCCCATACCCAACGCCAGGCGGGCACATTCCAGTTCACTTACCGGCAGGTCATGAGTCTGCTCATCCGCCCTGGCCTGGAGCAGGTTCTCCAGCCGACGAAGGAATCCATAGGAGGAGATCAGACCCTCGCCCAGGGATTTATCCAGCATCCCCAGGCTAACCAAATGCCCAAGTACCGGAACCAGACTTCGCTGCTGCAACACCGGCACACTGCCTCCGCGCAGCAACTGGAACACCTGGGCGATAAATTCAATTTCCCTGATTCCGCCGGAGCCAAGTTTTACATTGCGCTGTAACTCCCGGCGCTCGACCTCCCGCTCAATCATGCCTTTCATGCCTCGGAGGGATTCGAATACGCCATAGTCCAGGTACTTGCGAAATACGAAGGGCCTGAGGACCTCTGTTCTCAATAATTCGCCCGCACGCTGCCCCGTCAAAGCGCGCGCCTTAACGTAGGCATAGCGCTCCCAGTCTCGCCCGTGTTGTTGCAGGTAATTCTCGAAGGCCGCCTCGGTGCAAACCAGGGGCCCGCTGTCCCCGAAAGGGCGAAGGCGCATATCCACCCGGAAAACAAAACCCTCCGGGGTTTTCTGGTCCAGTAATCGAATCAGGGCCTGGCCCAGTCGGGTGAAATAGGCTTCGTTGCTGATACATCGATCGCCATCGGTTTCCCCGGCCTCGGGATAAACGAATACCAGGTCGATATCCGAGGAATAGTTCAACTCCCCTCCACCGAGTTTCCCCATGCCGAAAATCGTCAACTCCTGGGCTTCACCGTCTGCGCTGCGCGGAACTCCGTGCCGTGCGCGCAAGCTTCGGTTGGCAAAATCCATTGCTCCGCAGATCAGGATGTCGGCAGCGTCGGTGAGTTCAGCCAGGGTGTCCATCACCCGGGCGGTGCCTGCGATTTCCCGCCAGGCAAGACGCATCCATTCCCGTCGCCGCATACGGCGCAAGACCGTCATCGCCGAGGCTTCATCCGGAGCATCGCGCAACAACTGATCCAACTCGGCGCGCAGAGCAGAACGGTCTATGGGACGGACAAGGGATTGTGAATCAATCAGTTGCTCGAGCAACTGGTCGTCCCGGCGACAGGAATCCACGAAAAACGGGCTGCAAACCAGCACTTTGTTCAGATCGGCCCCAAGGCAGGGGTCTGAGCCGAGACGCTCCAGGACAGGCTTAACCGGGGCCAGCAACTCCCGGGCCCGTTCCAGCTCAGGCTGTAACCCGGCGGGCATCGCTGGCGGAGTCCTGATGGTCGGCGCGTCACTCATGCAGCCGAAGATGACACGGGACGCGCCTGCGGGCAAACCCCGATGAACATCTTTTTGGAGACAAACTCGGGGGTAAAAAAAAGCCCCGCCGATTGGCGGGGCTCTTGGTTTACGCGAAGCTGCGTGAGCTAGGGAAGCATTACATCATGCCGCCCATGCCGCCCATTCCGCCCATGCCACCCATATCGGGCATGCCGCCGGCGCCTTCTTCGGCCGGAGCATCGGCCACCATGCACTCGGTGGTCAACAGCAGACCGGCCACGGAAGCCGCGTTCTGCAGGGCAGTACGTGCGACCTTGGTGGGATCGAGGATACCCATCTCGATCATGTCACCGTACTCACCGGTAGCCGCGTTGTACCCGTAGTTCACCTTCTTGTTGGCACGCACGGCATTCAGGACAACTGAACCGTCCTCGCCAGCGTTGCGCACGATCTGGCGCAGGGGTTCTTCCACGGCCCGACGCAGGATCGCAATACCCATGTCCTGGTCGTGGTTGTCGCCCTTGAGCTTTTCGACACCCTTCAGGGCACGAATCAGGGCGACGCCGCCACCGGGCACTACACCTTCTTCCACTGCGGCGCGGGTGGCATGCAGCGCATCTTCCACGCGTGCTTTCTTTTCTTTCATCTCGATCTCGGTGGCAGCGCCTACCTTGATCACGGCCACACCGCCGGACAACTTCGCCACACGTTCCTGCAGCTTTTCTTTGTCGTAGTCAGAGGTGGCGTCTTCGATCTGGGCACGAATCTGCTCAACACGGGCCTTGATGCTTTCAACAATGCCGCCGCCGTCGATAACGGTGGTGTTTTCCTTGGTGATCTGAATCTTCTTGGCGCTGCCCAGGTCATCCAGGGTCGCTTTCTCAAGAGCCAGGCCTACTTCCTCGGAAATCACGGTGCCACCAGTGACGATAGCCAGGTCTTCGAGCATCGCCTTGCGACGGTCGCCAAAACCGGGGGCCTTCACGGCAGCCACTTTCACGATGCCGCGAATGTTATTGACCACCAGGGTGGCCAGCGCTTCGCCTTCCACGTCCTCGGCCACGATCACCAGGGGACGACCGGACTTGGCCACGGCTTCCAGCAGGGGAAGCATCTCGCGAATGTTGGAGATTTTCTTGTCATGCAGCAGGATCAAGGCGTCATCCATTTCCACGCTCTGGCTCTGCTGCTGATTGATGAAGTACGGAGACAGGTAACCGCGATCAAACTGCATACCCTCGACTACGTCCAGGGCGTTTTCCAGGGCGGAGCCTTCTTCCACGGTGATCACGCCTTCTTTACCCACTTTCTGCATGGCCTCGGCAATGATGCTGCCGATGGACACGTCAGAGTTGGCGGAAATAGAGCCTACCTGGGCAATGGCCTTGTCATCTTCACAGGGCTTGGACAGGCTCTTCAGCTCTTCAACAATGCCAATGGTGGCCTTGTCGATACCGCGCTTCAGGTCCATCGGGTTCATGCCCGCAGCGACAGACTTGAGACCTTCACGCAAAATAGCCTGGGCCAGCACGGTGGCGGTGGTGGTGCCATCACCGGCAATGTCGGACGTCTGTGAAGCAACTTCCTTCACCATCTGTGCGCCCATGTTCTCGAACTTGTCTTTCAGTTCGATTTCCTTGGCCACGCTCACGCCGTCCTTGGTGACGGTGGGGGCGCCAAAGCTCTTGTCCAGGACCACATTACGACCCTTGGGACCCAGGGTCACCTTGACCGCATTGGCCAGTACGTTAACGCCGCGCATCATCAGTTGACGCGCGTCATCGCCAAATTTAACTTCTTTAACACTCATGGTACAAAACCTCTAAATTCGTAATTCTGTTGATTTGCGTAACGGGAAACTTGCTTAGCCTTCGATTACGGCCATGATGTCTTCTTCACGCATGACCAGCAGCTCTTCGCCGTCGACCTTTACTTCCGTGCCGCTGTACTTACCGAAAAGCACTGAATCGCCGACTTTGACATCCAGGGAACGCACTTCGCCGTTCTCAAGAATCTTGCCGTGACCAACAGCTATCACTTCACCCTTGATAGGCTTCTCGGTGGCTGAATCAGGAATCACGATACCGCCGGGAGAGGTACGTTCCTCTTCCTTGCGTTTGATGATCACGCGATCATGTAAGGGACGAATCTTCATTGGTGAGTCTCCTTCAGAACTGGGGCTTCCCAGTCCGAGATTAGGTAATTCGCGGGGAAGAGTATTAGCACTCCTCCCGAGTGAGTGCTAATAATAGCGGCGGATTTGGATTTTTCAAGGGCTGGAAAATGGTTTTATTTTCAATGACATCGAAAAACAGCCCGAGTATCCTGTAGGGACGCTATTCCATCTGCTCCACGCAAGGAAGCTAGAGACATGCCAACTGCCCTGCTGGTGTACTGCACCTGCCCCGAAGACACGACCGCGGCCCAAATCGCCAATATCCTGATAGATGAACGCCTTGCGGCCTGCGCCAACCGGATTCCGGCCATGTCTTCCACCTATATGTGGAAGGGAAAAGTCCATACGGACTCGGAGGTTCAGCTGATTTTAAAGACCTCTGACCAGGTCTACCCTGCCCTGGAAAAGAGGATTCTCGAGCTCCACCCCTATGAACTTCCGGAAGTGCTGGCGGTCCCAGTTACTTCAGGACTTGCCGGATACGTGGAATGGATTATTGACAGCGTCGGCCCAGCCGGTGAGGATTCTGGTTCACGCTGAACGTCTGCCACGCAAAAAATCGATTGAAGCTATGAAATTCAAGCACTTAACGGCTCTGCTGCTGATCCCCCTGTTATGGGCAGCTAGCGCAGATCCACTCAGACCGGAATTGGCCTACCCCTACACGGTGGATGCCGACGCGCGAGAAATCACCGTTCACCTTGATATCCAGCCTGAGTATTACCTGTACCGAAATCGATTCAGGTTCACGGCAAAAACTCCGGGGCTGGAACTGTCGGACCCAATTTATCCTGTGGGCGAGAATCACTACGACGAATTCTTCGGCGATCAGGAAATCTACCGTGGCAAGCAGGCCATCCGTATCCCCTACACCGCCCCGGCCGGTCTGAAGAGCGTTGAACTGAGCATGCGCTCCCAGGGCTGCGCCGACATGGGTATGTGCTATCCGCCGCAAGACTGGACCTCCACGGTAATCCTGCCTGGCTCAGCCGCCTCCCAGCCCTCCGCCGGACAATCCAGCGGTAGCAGCAAGGTACTGACCGACTGGCTTTCAGAGCCGGGCGGCAGTGGCCAGCCCTTCCTGTCTCCGGACGAAGCATTTCAATCCAACGTATCAATCCTGGACAACAACACCGCGGCGGTGACCTGGATCATCGCGCCGGGCTACTACTTGTACAAGGACAAGCTGACGGTCACGGTCGGCAGCACAGACATCCAGTTGGGCTTCCCCGAGTTCCCGGTTGGAAAAATCAAGACCGACGAATTCTTCGGTGAAACCGAAGTGTATTACGAGCAAGCCCAGATCATCCTGCCGTTTCAACGTAGCGTCCAGGAGCGAATGACCGTGGAGCTGACCCTGGGCTACCAGGGTTGTGCCGAAGACGGAATCTGTTATCCGCCGGCCTCCAGGCGGCTGCTTATCGACATTCCCGCCTCCGAAGAATTGCTCTCCGCCGCCGGGTCGGCTGACGCACCCATGGTTTCTGAGCAGGATCGCCTGGCAGGACTGATCCGGGACGGCAACCTGACCCTGGTCCTGGCCACTTTCTTCGGCCTGGGTCTGCTACTGGCGTTTACCCCTTGTGTGCTACCCATGATCCCGATCCTGTCGGGGATTATTGTCGGCCAGGGAGGAGAGGTAACCACCCGCAAGGCGCTGTCGCTGTCCATCGCTTACGTGGCCGGCATGGCCCTGACCTACACTATTGCGGGGGTCGCATTTGCCGCCGTGGGGCAGCAGGCCCAGACGGTGTTCCAGCAGCCCTGGATCATCGTCCTGTTCAGCGGCCTGTTCGTAGCCCTGGCCCTGGCCATGTTCGGACTCTATGAACTGCAACTGCCCTCTTCCCTGCAGACCCGGCTCTCCATGGCCAGCAACCGGCAGGGAGGGTCATACCTGGGCACGGTGGTCATGGGCGCCCTCTCCGCGCTGATCGTCTCCGCCTGCGTGGCCCCGCCCCTGGTCGCCGCCCTGGCAGTGATTGGCCAGGCGGGTGACATGTTCCGCGGTGGGGCGGCCTTGTTTGCCCTGAGCATGGGCATGGGCGCTCCGCTGATCGTATTCGGCGCCTCTGCCGGAAAACTCCTGCCCAAGGCGGGTGCCTGGATGGAGGGGGTCAAATCTTTCTTTGGCTTCCTGCTGCTGGGCGTTGCCTTGTGGATGCTCGACCGGGTGTTGCCAGCATGGACGTTGATGTTGCTCTGGTCGGCCCTGTCCATGGCCTTCGGCGCATTCCTGTTCAGCTATGCGAGGAGCCCCCTGGGCAATACCGTGATCCGCGCATTTGGCGCCGGCTTCGGACTCATGCTGCTGGCATGGGGCCTGTTGATTCTTGCCGGCCTGGCCGGTGGCAACACCGATCCTCTGCAGCCGGTGAAAGGCCTGGGCCTGGGCGCCGGACAATCCGCGGTGCACGAGGAGATTCCGTTCAAACGCATCAAGACCCTTCAGGACCTGCAACGAGAAGTCGCCATGGCATCTGCGGCAGGCCAACCGGTATTGCTGGATTTCTATGCCGACTGGTGTGTCTCCTGCAAGGAAATGGAGAGGTATACTTTCCCCGACCCCTCGGTAAAAGCCCAGTTGCAGAACGTGGTTATGCTGCAGGCCGATGTCACCGCCAACGATGACGAAGACCAGGCCCTGCTTCAGCATTTCGAAATTTTCGGACCGCCAACCATCGCGTTCTTCGGTGCCGATGGACAGGAACGCAAGAACTACCGGGTCGTGGGTTATGTGCCCGCGACAGAATTTGCTCCACACATTAAAGCGGCGCTAAAGAGCCGCTAGCGAAACTATTTTTATGAAACAAGCTATTGCTGCTGTGTTTGCGGTCATCGGCCTTATCGCCGGTATCTCGACATACCTCTACAACGCGGCCAAGACTGGCGCCGAATCGGCACCCCAGGTTCCATCAGTCGCCGCCACCCAGGCTCCGGCCAAGCCCGCACCGTCCTTGAACACGGTAAGAAGCGTGCAGACCCGGCCCGAATTCAGCCTGGCAGATACCGCCGGCGTCATGCGCTCAATCACCGAGTGGGACGGCAAGGCCATGGTCGTAAACTTCTGGGCGACCTGGTGTGCGCCCTGTCGCAGGGAAATGCCGTTGCTGAAAGAATTGCAAATCGAATATGCAGGCGATGACGTGCAGATCATCGGTATCGCGGTAGACCTGCGGGAAGATGTTCTTGGCTACCTTGAACAGATGCCGGTGAACTATCCGGTGATGATCGGTGACCAGGACGCCATCGATGCCGCAGAAGGGTTCGGTGTGGAATTCATGGCAATGCCATTCACTGCGTTTACCGACCACCAGGGCAATGTCCTGCACGTGCAAATCGGCGAGGTTCACCGCCCCCAGGCTGAACTGATCTTCAATACGGTCGCCCGGGTGCGCACCGGCGAGATTGACCCGGCAATGGCGAGACGGGTGATTGCCCACGGCATGGCCGGCGTACAGGATACGGGGACCTAGGCGTTCCCGGCGGTCGGACCTTCATCTCCTGGCGGGGTTTCATGGCGCTTCTTGCGCCATGCGCCAAACAGGATCGTTAACAGACCCAGTAATATCTCATCCACGAACGGTATCAAGTCCGGCAGCAACACATCACCGAGGAAAACCAGCGCGGTCAGTCCGAACAGGTAGGGAAAGCGCAAACGGCCCAGCCTGCTCATCAGGCCGGCCATCAAGGGGCCTCGAAACATTCTTTTCACTCCCTGTTTTATTCCGAAAGGGCGGCCCTGATGCGTGCCGCATGCTCCTGGAGCAAGTCCGAATCCGCCATACCACGACCGTGCGACCTTAAGTCCTGGCCCGCGAACCGGGGAATAATATGGAAATGTATGTGGAATACCGACTGTCCGGCGGCAGGACCATTGAGCTGAGTAATCATCATGCCGTCGGGCTCAAAAGCCGCCTGCACTGCCCGCGCCACACGCCGGGTGGTGACAATCAAATGTCCAAGTGACTCATCGGGTATATCGAAAAAATTCTCCGCCTCCACCTTGGGAATCACCAGCGTATGCCCGTCAGCCTGGGGCATCACATCCATGAACGCGAGAGTATGTTCATCTTCGTAGACCTTCGCTGCCGGAATCTCGCCTCTGAGTATCATGGCAAAAATATTGTCGCTGCTATAACTCACTGAAAGCGCCTCCAGTTAACAGATTTCCAGCCAACACATGGCTCACCGGACACTATAGCCCAAGCTGCAGCCGGAATCCCTCACCCGTTGGAACGCTTCTAAATTGCTGTCACAAACAGGTAAATCATTGACTGCACCATCCCCCATTGGGTAACGTGCCGCCATCATTTTTACAAGGAAACCGATCTAATGAGACATTGGAAACTCCTTCTCGCCATCGCAGCCCTGATCAGCGCCGCTGGATGCACCCAGCACGAAGACAGCTCAGTAGCCAATGCAGCCCAGGCTGCGGAAGTGGCCCTGGGTACCGGCATCGACCCGGTTTTTATCGATCACAATGTACGCCCCCAGGACGATATCTATCGTCACGTGAGCGGAATCTGGCTGACTGAAACCAAGATGCCTTCGGACAAGGCTCGTTACAGCGCCTTCAATCAACTGCGCGACCGCGCCGAGGCCGACGTAAAATCCCTGGTAGAGCAGGCGGCCTCCACCCAGGCCGAGCCCGGCACATCGGCTCGCAAGATTGGTGATTTCTACAACAGCTTCATGGACGAGGCAGCGGTAAACGCCGCAGGCCTGACTCCCCTGAAAGGCGAGCTAGACGCCATTGCAGCCATCGACAGCCAGGAAGCGTTGATCAGTCACCTGGCCCATATGCAGCGTTCGGCCATTTCCAATGTCATGGCCGTGTTCGTTAACCAGGACAAGAAAGACTCGACCCGCTACGCCACCTATATTTATCAGTCCGGCCTGGGCATGCCCGATCGCTCCTACTACCTGGAAGACCAGTTCAAGGACAAGCGTGAAAAGTACGCCGAATACGTTACCGCGTTGCAGGCAATGGCAGGCATCGAAGATGCGGCAGAAAAGACCCAAACCATTCTTGCCCTGGAAACCGCGTTCGCCCAGGCACACTGGGAGCGCGTGAAGAACCGTGATCCGGTGGCCACTTACAACCCCTACACCTTCGCTGAAGCCAAGGTCGCCTTCCCGGGCATCGACTGGAAAGCATTCGCAGACGCCGTGGGCTTTGGATCAGAAGAGCGATTCATCGTTTACCAGCCGGACTTCCTGGCGGCGCTGAGCGACGCCATGGAAAATACCAGTCTGGATGACTGGAAGACCTACCTCACCTACAAGACCGTCGATAGCGCCGCCCCGTACCTGTCCAGCGAATTCGCAGACCTTAACTTCGATTTCTTTGGACGCACCCTCAGCGGTACCGAGGAAAACCGGGCGCGCTGGAAACGCGCTGTTGAAGCCACCAACGACACCCTGGGCGAACTGGTTGGCCAGCTGTTCGTGGCCGAGCATTACCAGCCCGCCTCCAAGGTCCGCATGGACGAGATGATCAGCGACTTGCGCGAAGCATTCCGCCAGTCCATCGATAAGCTGGAGTGGATGGGGCAGGAAACCCGCCTCCAGGCCCAGGACAAGCTTGCCAAGTTCACCCCAAAAATCGGCTATCCCGAGAAGTGGCGTGATTACAGCGCCCTGGAGATTCGCGCTGACGACCTGCTGGGCAACCTGGCCCGCAGCGCCGAATTCGAGCACGAATTCCAGATGTCCAAACTTGGTGGCCCCATTGACCGCGGTGAATGGTTCATGACGCCCCAAACCGTGAACGCCTACTACAACCCCGTGATGAACGAGATCGTTTTTCCCGCTGCCATCCTGCGCCCCCCCTTCTTCAATGAAGACGCTGATGACGCCACCAACTATGGCGCCATCGGTGCGGTCATTGGTCATGAGTTCAGTCACGGCTTTGACGACAAGGGGCGCATGTATGACGGTGACGGAAACCTGCGCGACTGGTGGACCGAAAAAGACAATGAGGAATTCACCCTAAGGGCTCAAAAACTTATCGATCAATACAACAGTTTCAGCCAGGTGGAAGGCCAGTTCGTGAACGGCGCCCTGACCCTTGGCGAGAACATTGGTGACCTGGCAGGCCTGACCATGGCGTACCGTGCCTACAAGTTGTCACTGGACGGCAAGCCCTCTCCGGTTATCGACGGACTCACCGGCGACCAACGCTTCTTCATGGGCTGGTCACAGGTCTGGCGCACCATTATTCGCGATGAAGAAGCGGTACGCCTGATCAAGATTGATCCGCATTCACCCGGCGAATTCCGTGCCAACGGAACTGTCAGAAACATCGATGAATTCCAGAAAGCCTTCGACACCAAGGAAGGCGACGGCATGTATCTCGCACCGGAAGACCGTGTGAAAATCTGGTAACAAGCGGGTTCAAAAAAAGCCCCGGCGACTGCGGCCGCCGGGGCTTTTTTTACGGGCATTTCAGCCTCACTACGCCGCGTTTTTAGATTTTCACGCGTCAAGGCAGGACTGCTAATCGGACCCCAGGCTCTTGCGAAATTCGCCTGGCGACTGACCCGTCCAGAGCGCGAAGGCGCGGCCGAAATTTGAGGGGTCCTTGTAACCCAGCATGTAGGAAATTTGCTTTACGGTGAAATCCGGCGCCGACAACAGTTTGATGGCCTGGCGCAGGCGAACTTCCTGCAGGATTTTCTGATAGGAACTGCCCTCGCTCTTCAGCCTGCGGATCAAGGTTCGTGACGTGATGAACTGACCGCGCGCAATCTCCCCCAGGCTGGGAGGGTGCTCGGGCGCAGCGCAAAGCAGCTGCCTGACCATGCCCGTTACACTGTGCCGATCGGCCACCGCGGCAAACTCGGCTTCCAGCCTGGACAGGGCCGAACGGTGCATGGCCAGGTCGTGCATGGGGCTGGTTTTCTCAAGCCAGGAACGGGGAATCACCATTTCGTGCCATCGGGAACCGTAGATCACCTGGCCCTGTACCCGCTCCTCCAGCAACGAGTCATAGGGCGGGGCCGGCAATGCAAAGTGCATTTGCATTTCGCGCAGCGGAGAACCATGAACCTGCTCCAGCAATGACTGGATTCCCAGCATCACGATTTCCAGCAAGTCTCGCCAGGGCTCGCCCAGGCCGGCTTCGTCCACCAGGCGCAGCACGCAGCGATCCGGATCCAGCCTTAGCTCCAGCCTGACAAAAGGCGCCCGAACCGTGACATAGCGTTCAAGAATAGAGATTGCCGAACCCATATCGGGGCAGGTCACCGCTGCCATGCCTAACGAGCCATGTGCAAACAGGTTAAGCCTATGGATCATTTTCAGGTGCCAATGCTCACCGATTATGCCTCGCAGGCTGGTGACGGCCGCCTGCATCAGCGCTATCGGCACGGCCTCCGCGGAACCGGCCATCCAGCGCTCAGGCAGGCCTGCCTCATCCAGTACCCGCTTCGCCAGGGCGGGCTCAAGGTCACGCAGGATCACATTCAGGTAGGTTGGCGGGACCAGCAAGCCCGTCTCCCAGGGGGCATCCGTCATCAGCACTTGTCACTTTATGACCATCGCAAGTCACTTTATACGCTTTTGCCTGTGGCCCTGTCACTCCAAAATGGCTGTCAGTTGTACTGATTCCAGATTGAGAGCGGGCCCATGAAATCCTTTGTCTACCAGTTGCCATCTGGCGAAAGTGCTACCTACACGGACAAAAAGCGTTACCTATGGCCCCTTTCGATTGCCCTGCCCCTGTTGCCCATGGTCTGCGCGGCCGGCTACTTGAGCACCGGGAACCAGTGGCTGCTGTGGCTTCCTATTTTCGTCCTGTACGTCATGGTGCCCGCATTGGACTGGTTATTGGGCGAAGACGAGAGCAACCCCCCCGAAACCCTTGTTCCTGAACTGGAATCCGATCCGTACTACCGAGCACTGACTTATGTCGCCGTGCCCTTGCACTATGTCGGACTGGTGGCCGGCGTCTGGATGGTAGCGACCCATGACCTGTCATGGAGCAGCGTGCTGGCAGTCACCCTGTCTACAGGCCTGCTTAGCGGCCTGGCCATCAATACCGGCCACGAACTGGGTCACAAGAACACGGCGCTGGAAATCAACCTGGCGAAAATCGTATTGGCCGTCCCGGTGTATGGCCACTTTACCGTTGAACATAATGCCGGTCACCACAGCCAGGTGGCCACACCCGAGGACTGCGCCAGCGCCCGCTTTGGCGAAAGCATATACCGCTTCGCCCTGAGGGAAATTCCCGGCGCCATTCGCCGGCCCTGGAGGCTGGAGAGTCGCCGGCTACAACGTATGGGCCTCTCCCCCTGGAGTTGGCGCAATCAAATATTGCAGTCCTATGCCTTGAGCGTGCTGCTGTATGGCAGCCTGGTGGCTGTCTTCGGCCTGGCCATGCTGCCTTTTCTGCTGGTACAGGCGGCTATTGGATGGTGGCAGCTGACCAGCGCCAATTACATTGAGCACTATGGCCTGCTACGCGCGAAAAAGGATAACGGGAATTACGAACGCTGCCAGCCTCACCACTCCTGGAACGCAAACCACATATTTTCCAACCTGGTCCTGTTCCACCTGGAACGGCACTCGGATCACCACGCCTGCGCCAATCGCCGGTACCAGTCTCTGAGGCATTTTGACAATGTGCCCACCCTGCCCTCCGGTTACTTCGGCATGTTTTTGCTGGCCTATGTGCCTTTTCTCTGGCGCCGGGTCATGGACCCCCGTGTACTTGCCCAGGCACAAGGCGACATGAGCCGGGTAAATCTCGGTGTCCGAGCCGAAGATCACCACCCAAACCAGGCGTAACTTCTCCAGTACAGCCGTCAATTATTCCGGTAGCGGCGAAATTCCGCTTGCTGATCACTATCCGCCATCAATCGTTAAGATGGATAAAAAGATTCGATCTTGCAGCCAAAAGATGTAAACTCCTTGGAAATCACCAGAAAATAATGCGGCGCAACATTTTATGGCCAGATTCCTCCTGATCAACGGACCCAACCTGAACCTGCTCGGCAAACGTGAGCCGGAAATCTATGGCTCAACCACCCTTGGGGAGGTTGAAGCCTCGCTGATCGAGCAAGCCGCACGCCACGGCCACACCCTGGACTGCTTTCAGAGCAACGCCGAATACGAGTTGGTCGAAAGGATTCAACAGGCGAGCGAGGAAAGACTGGCCGGAATCGTAATTAACCCCGCGGCCCTTGGCCACAGCAGCATCGCCTTGAGGGATGCCTTGCTGGCCACAGGGGTGCCGTTCATAGAAATACACATAAGCAACATTTTCGCCCGCGAAACATTCCGCCACCACACCTACCTTTCAGATGTGGCCAGCGGAGTAATCGTGGGCTTTGGCGTGCGTGGCTATGAGCTAGCCCTCAGCGCCGCGATCGAAAACGCCTCCCAATAACAGAAACGCACAGGCCTGATCCAGAAAAGGTTCTCTAATTATGGATATCCGCAAAGTAAAAAAACTCATTGAGCTACTGGATGAATCCGGTATCGCAGAAATTGAAATCACCGAGGGTGAAGAGTCAGTGCGCATCAGCCGCTACTCAACAACCGTCCAGCCGGCCCCGGTGATGGCGCCGGCGATGGCAAGCGCGCCTGTTGCAGCAGCCCCGGCTGCCGCCGGAGCCCCCGCAGTCGCCGCCGAACCTCCCAAGGCGGGTCACCGGGTCACCGCGCCTATGGTCGGCACCTATTATTCCTCGCCGACACCGGGAGCCAAAACATTTGTCTCCATAGGCTCGCGAGTTGAAACCGGCGATACGCTTTGCATCATCGAAGCAATGAAGATGATGAACCAGATCGAGGCCGACACCAGCGGCACCATTGTGTCCATCCTCGTGGAAAATGGCGATCCGGTGGAATACGGCCAGCCCTTGTTCATCATCGAGTAACTGTCAAAATAGGCATGACCATGATCGATAAAGTCATCATCGCCAATCGCGGGGAAATTGCCCTGCGCATCTTGCGAGCCTGCAAGGAAATGGGCATCAAGACCGTGGCGGTTCACTCGAGCGCAGACAGTTCTCTGAAGCACGTCCTACTGGCTGATGAAACGGTCTGTATTGGTCCTCCGAGATCCACGGACAGCTACCTGAACATGCCCGCCATCATCAGCGCCGCCGAAGTCACCGATGCCATGGCCATTCACCCGGGCTACGGCTTCCTGTCAGAAAATGCCGATTTCGCAGAGCGGGTTGAAAACAGCGGTTTTATATTTGTCGGCCCCAGGCCTGAGACCATTCGCCTTATGGGCGACAAGGTGTCGGCCATTCGTACCATGAAGGCGGCAGGCGTGCCCTGCGTCCCGGGATCCGATGGCCCCCTTGGCGACGACATACAGGAAAACCTCAAGATGGGTAAGTCCCTGGGCTATCCGATCATCATCAAGGCCTCGGGTGGGGGCGGCGGAAAGGGCATGCGAGTGGTGCACACAGAAGCGTCACTGCTCAATGCCATCACCCTTACCAAGTCAGAAGCCCTGGCAGCGTTCAACAACGACGTTGTCTACATGGAAAAGTTTCTGGAGCGGCCCCGCCATATTGAATTCCAGGTCCTGGCTGATGGCCAGGGTAATGCCATTCACCTGGGTGAACGTGACTGCTCAATGCAGAGAAGACACCAGAAGGTAGTCGAGGAAGCACCGGCACCGGGAATCACCGATCAACAACGCCTGGAGATGGGCGAGCGCTGTGTGAAAGCCTGCCTGGAGATGAATTACCGGGGAGCGGGAACGTTCGAATTCCTCTACCAGGACGGAGAATTCTATTTCATCGAAATGAACACGCGCCTGCAGGTGGAACACCCGGTAACAGAGATGATTACCGGAATCGACGTGGTCCGGGCGCAGTTAGAAATCGCCTCTGGCAAGAAACTGTCCATCAAACAGGAAGATGTGACCTTTACCGGACATGCCATCGAATGCCGGATCAATGCCGAGGATGCGAAAACCTTTATGCCTTCACCGGGCACCATCACGCTCTGGCATCCGCCTGGTGGCCCCGGAATCCGTATCGACAGCCACATCTACTCCGGTTACAAGGTGCCTCCTTACTATGACTCCATGATCGGCAAGGTCATCAGTTACGGTGAGAATCGCGGCATAGCCATTGCCCGTATGACCAATGCACTGACAGAGATGGTGATTGAAGGCATCAAGACCAACATTCCGCTTCACCGGGAAATTTTCCAGCATGGTGCGTTCAAGGCAGGCGGGACAGATATTCACTACCTGGAGAAAAGGCTGGGCCTTTAACCATGCCCTGGAGCCAATTCAGGATTGAACTCGGCCAGCTGGACCCCGAACAGATGGAAAGTGCCCTGTTCGATGCCGGCGCCCTGTCCGTCACACTCACCGATGCCCAGGACACCCCGGTGCTGGAGCCGGCCCCGGGGGAAACTCCGTTATGGCCCAGCACCCGATTCACCGCCTTGTTCCCCGAAGACGTCAGCGAGCAATCAGTGGTGGACGCACTGCAGGCGCAACTCGAGACCCCCTTACCCGTTCACAGCATGGAACAGCTGGAAGACAGGGCATGGGAGCGGGAATGGATGAAAGACTTTCATCCCATGGATTTCGGGCATGGCCTCTGGGTTTGCCCTCATGGGCAAGAAGTCCCTGAGGAAAATGCCACGGTGGTCTACCTGGATCCGGGTCTGGCGTTCGGAACCGGCACCCACGAGACAACTGCCCTGTGCCTGGAGTGGCTGGGTGGCGCCCAGGTGGGCGGCAAGCGGGTAATGGATTTCGGCTGCGGCTCAGGCATTCTGGCTGTAGCGGCCCTGAAACTTGGCGCGACATCGGCACATGGGGTGGATATCGATCCCCAGGCCCTGGAGGCCAGCCTGGAGAATGCCCGGCGAAACCGCGTGGAAGAGAATCTATCCTTCCCGGATCCAAACCAGTTGGGTGCCGGGGAATATGACATCGTGCTGGCCAATATACTGGCGGGTCCGCTGGTAAACCTGGCTGAGCAATTACTCGGAATTTGTCGTCCCGGCGGAGATATGATCCTGTCAGGAATCCTGGCGGAACAATCAACCATGGTTCAGGAAGCCTATGCACAGGGCTGTGAAGAAATCATCGAAACCCGCAAGGGAGATTGGGTGCGCCTTTGCTGCACTGTGAAGGGATAAAGAGGAAAAGCTCCGAGCGCGGGATTTTGTTTTCTGCTTCGGGCATCATATTGACTCCCGGCCGACCAGGATCCCGCATTCACGACTTAATATGCTGACACGCTGCACACATTGCGACACCGCATTCCGGGTTACCCCGGAAGACCTGGCCCTTGCCCGGGGCAGGGTTCGTTGTGGCCAGTGCATGCGTACCTTTGATGCGCTCGAAAAGCTTACCGACGAAAAAGAACAGCAGCAGCTGGGCTACGAAGTTGAATACTCGGGTGAGGCCCAGGATATCGGTGAGGCCCAGGATATCGGTGAGGCCCAGGATATCGGTGAGGCCCAGGATATCGGTGAGGCCCAGGATATCGGTGAGGCCCAGGATATCG
>JAOTSW010000152.1 GCA_029864735.1 Chromatiales bacterium
ATCCTTTTCCGCCTCGTCGAAATGCCGAGCTTGCGCCACATCATTCCCCGCCATAACCAGGCCGTTGAATTCTTGGGGTCATTGTTTATTGCATTGTCAAAATTTTTCCTGGCCTCAATTAAATTGCTTTCTGTCCAGCCAAACGTATCTCCAAGCCCCATTACGGCATAGGGCATAGAGAGGCCGGGGTCTAATTCAATCGCCCGATTCGCTGCCGCAAATGCCTTTGCCGCGTGATCTATGCCGTCCTCCCCGTGCCAGTCTGTGTAGATACCTTCAACCGCCGCCAATCCTTCCCAGGCCCGGGCAAACCCGGGATCCATCTTTATCGCCTGCTCATACAATTCAATGCTCTTATCCAGGCGGTCCCGGCGCTGGAACAAGTCCCTGGCTTGCAGGTACAACTGGTAGGCATCCAGATTCTCGGTGGCGGGAAACACGTTTACCATCTTGGCGACTTTCTCCACTCCCAGCTTGTCCACCAGGGAATCCACGATGGAATTGGCGATCTCGTCCTGGATGGAAAAAATATCCTTCAGGTCACGATCGAAGTTTGCAGACCACAGGTGCTCATCGGTCTCGGCCTCAATTAGCTGCGCGGTAATGCGTATGCGGTAGCCGTCCTTGCGTACGCTACCTTCCAGCACATAGCCCACGCCCAGTTCCTTTGCGATGGCGGGCACACTCTGGGTCGTACCACGAAAACCAAAGGACGAGGTGCGAGAGGCCACCCGGAGGCCGTCTACCCTAACGAGCACATTCAGCAATTCCTCGGAGATGCCGTCGGTGAAATAGCGCTGGTCTTCCTCGGCACTCAGATCCATGAAGGGCAACACCGCGATGGACACCCGTGAGTCGGCAGGCTTTACAGATTCGGCCGGGATACCGGCCACAGGCGCCTCAGCCCGCTCGGCGCGAGGCAACAAGCGGTCCAGCCCGACACTGGCAATGGCCAGCACCAGCAGTACCGCAATAGTCAGGTTCAGACGCCGGGCGGTGGCGGCGGTGACCGAGGCTTCCCTGGGTACATCCTGCTCCCGCTTGATGCCCTCGGGGGTCAGCTCGTACACCCAGGCAAACACCAGGACGGGCACAAAACCGATAGCCAGCAACAGAAACACCAGGGAGCCGGTCCATGCCGGTACCGGCAACAAAGACGACAGCACGTCGGTGGCTTGCAGCAACAACCAGGTGCCGACCAGGTACAACATGCCCACGCGGATAACGTTGCGGCGCTTTAGCTCCGAGAAGAATTGCATCGCGTCCCTTGTTTTCTCATTAAAATGCTTGGCAGATCATGGTTGATTCGTAGTGAATTGTCTATATATCAAGCAGTTAGCAATGGTGATGAATTCGGCTATTTCAGGCTTCCCCGCTAGTGCGCCAGCTTCATTTTCCGCAGCAAGGCGATAAATCCCGGGTGTTCCCTGATAGAAGCGAATGCCGGCTCTACCTTCATTTGCGGCAGACCCGGATCGCGAACCGCATAAGCACGCTCAAGCCACATGACTGCCTCATCTGGCTGTCCCCACCCCGCGTAAACAGCAGCCTGCTGATACGAGGCCGCGTCACCGTACAAATCCAATAGTTCCTGCCGGGCTGCTTTCGCCGCCGCCAGGTTACCCAGCTTGTTCTGGACAATGGCCACGCCCGTAAAACGCGCGAAGCGCACCTGCTCCATCTCAAAATACTCCAGCGCCTCTTGCAGTCGCCCTTGCATCATGAGTATCCAGCCCAAACCGTAGCGCGTGAATGCCCGGGAAGGATCCTTCGCCAGGAGCTCCTGATAAACCTGTTCCGACGCCGTGTAGTCACCCGCATAGAAAAAGGCGTCCCCAATTGAACCGGCAATCCCCAGATCGAGAGGATCCTGCTGTTGGGCGGCAACGAGGATTTCCCTGGCTTCCTCGATTTTACCGGCATTGATTCTCAAGCCGGCAAGCATCTTGCGTGCCGTGACATCGCCGGGCCGCAGTGCCAGGGCCCGCTGGACGGCCGCCTCCGCAGCCGCCCAGTCCCAATCGTAGAGAGTCTCCAGAGTCGCCCCCGCCAAATGGGCCTCGGGCACGGTATCATCCAGCTCCAGCGCCCTGGCAGCGGCCTCGCGGGCACGGGCAAGAGCCCTGGCTCCACCGTCTGACGTCTGGGAGGCATAGTTGGTATCAGCCAGAGACAACATAGCCCAAGCCAGGGCGGAATCGGGTACCAAGGCCACTGTCCGCTCGAAATGTTCCGCCGCACGGGCGCGATTTTCCGGGCCCAGCTGGTTCCAGAAAAACAAGCCTTGCAGGTAAGCGTTGTAAGCCTCGGCATTGACTGTCAGGGAATCGGTGGCATGGGTGGGCGCTTGCTCACCCAGCAGGGTGACTTTCAGTTCATTGACCACCGCCCCGGCAATCTCGTCCTGCACGGCCAGTACGTCAGTTAACTCCCGGTCATAAGTTTCCGACCACAGGTGAAAGCCATCATCCACCTTCACCAGCTGGGCGGTGATACGAACGCGATCAGCCCCCTTGCGTACCGAGCCTTCCAGGATGGTGGACACACCCAGGCTCTCGCCGATGGTCCTCAAGTCATCATTCTTGCCCTTGAAGGCGAAAGACGAGGTGCGTCCCGCCACGCGGAATGCTGGAATTTTTGCCAGCAGGTTTAGCAATTCCTCGGAAATGCCATCGCTAAAATAGTCCTGCTCCTTGTCGGAACTCATGTTGACGAAGGGCAATACGGCGATAGAAGTGATTCCGGATTGCCCCACACCGGCACTACCACCACCCGCGGCGCTGCGGCTAGTGACAGTCGCCTGCCCTTGGCGTCGCTCGTCAAGATAAAATTTGTCCACCGCAAAATACGCCACTGCCAGCACCAGGAAAAGGATGATGGTTCGATCCAGCTTTCGACCCGTGATGTGAGTGACAGACGCAGTTCGGTCTACATCCTTTTCTCTCTTCAATCCCTCGGGTGTCATCTCGAAGGCCCAGGCGAACAACAGTACAACCGGCGCGCCCAGCGCAGTCACCAGGAGAATGGTTTTAAACACCCATTCAGGTGCAGCGATGTTGCCCAGCACGACGTCCGCCACCTGCAGGATCAGCCAGGCGGTAATCACGTAAGCGATGCCGACTCTGAATACATTGCGGCGTTTGAGTTCCGAGATAAATCCCATGACTTCCTTTTCGCTCTCTTGATCGTTAGCAACGAATCATGGACGATTCACTGAAGATTGTCGATTTTTCAATTAGTTGCGGGCATTGCGCCATGGCAATTCCTGGCCGCTCCCGCCGACGGGGAAATACCGCCGACCAGCCATGAACCCGGTCGTCTCGAGACGTTTTCAGTGACATGCCGATGGCCCGTATTTCAGGCATACGGCGCACATTAACAGCCTTGTTATTTAAGCTAAGAGTTTGACAAACTTAGATAAATTCTAAAAAATAATTCCAGTGCATTCATCAAGACGGCCCCCTGACCAGCCTAATGCATCACAAACCTCGGCAGCTCAAGAATCGAGGAGATTGGAATGATCAAGCACACTCATCGAAACATGATGTGTCTTTCGGGTTCGCCAGGACCACGTCCGATTATTAGTTCATCGTGGCGAAACCCCGTTCTATTTATCGCTCTCGCCGCGCTAGCCCTGGGCGGATGCCAGCCCCTCATGGTCAAACCCGCTCACCCGTCTACCATTCACCGGGATTATGCCTCCCACATGTCCGAGGAGAACAGGTCGGGCATCAAGCGGGTGGCGGTAATTGCCGGCAATGCAGAAATTGATTTTGCCGTGGGTGGCCCGGACTACGGAAAGCGAGGCGACGAGGTGGGCAATGGCATGGCTGCGGGCACCGGGGCGGCCATCGGCGGCCTGGCGGAAAGCGGTGAGGCAGCACCGCTGTATATCCTGATGCTGCCGGTGATCATTCCGGTGGCCGCCGGCGTGGGCGGCGTGGCAGGCGCCATCGAGGCCGAGAAACGTGAAAACAACCGGGAAGCAACCGATGCGCTGATGGCTGCCTACGACGGGCAACTGCCCAATGTGATCCTGGCCCGGGAGATCGCAAGACAGCTCACAGAAGTGGACGGCATAGAGGCCAGTGTTTACCGGGACAACGAAATTGACGGGATCGATGCGGACGCCGTGCTGACGGTTAACGTGACCGAGGTCAGCGCCCAGGTGACTGATAGCCGGGGAGAGCTCGGGGTAAGCGTCGAGGCCGTGCTGGTCAGCCTTCCCGATCGTGAACCGCTATACCGGGAGCTTTACGGCTTCCACGACACGCGCTCCATGAGAAAGTGGACTGAAGACAATGGCGAGGCCTGGCTGGAGCACCTGCGACGGGCAAAAATTCGCATCAGCGAACGCATTGTACTAAATCACTTCACGCTGCTTGAACTGCGCCATGTACTGCGCCCGGTGGCGACTGGCTCCTACGCAGATTTTAAGAAAGCCACGCTAAACAGCACGACGCCCGAATTGTCCTGGGACTTCCTCTTGCTCGGAGATGATTCACACCTGCCGACACAACCTGAGATCGATAGCGATTCCATAACCTGGGATATCCGGATCCAGCGTGGCGACGACATCGCCTATGAGCGCAGGGCCCTGCCCTCACAAACGCATGTTATTGAGGCCGGGCTGGAAGAATGCATCGCTTACGCATGGAGTGTTCGTCCACGTTACACGTTGGACGGCGATGTTCGTCTTGGCGAATGGATGGTGGTGTCCCGGGCCTCCCGGGGTGACGTTGTCAGCCTGTGGGATGACTTCCACCGCCTGCATACGCCCTGCTCGTCTCGCTAGCCGGATAACTCATGAAAAAAAATCCAACAGATTTCGGATGCATTATCCCGGCGCTAGTCGCAGCAGTTTCCCTGGCGGGTTCCGGGTGCAGTTATATCGAAGCCGTCGATCATTACAGCCTGAGCTCTCAAGAACTGCAGCGCTACAAAACCCTGCAAATCCTTACCGAGGAACAGCGCGCCCAGGGCGACTACCGGTCTGTCGGGGAAATACGCGGGATATCTTGCAGCAAGATACACTCCGAACCCCCCAATGAACGCGATGCCATAGACCAGGTACGCCTGCGCGCCTCCCAAGTAGGCGCCCATGCCATCTCGCCGCCCGTCTGCGTGCATTCCACCGAGACAGACTGGAAGAACAACTGCTGGAGTTCGGTGATTTGCAGCGCCGAGGTCCTGGTAGACCAGACCCGGGAGCAACCGCCCGCGGCTACTTCTGATGCGCCACCAACCAGTGATTGACGATTAGCTGATCCAGCCCTTGTCCCGTGCCGAACGGCTGTAGACGATCATGTAGATCCCGATACCCAGCACCACTATCGGCATGATTACACTGGTTGGACCCATGCCCTGCAAGGCGCCGGCAACAAACAAGGCGGCGAAGTCCTGCACGATGACAGCGACCAGGGAGAGGATGAATAGCGGAACCGCCCAGGCCTTGCGAAGCAGCAACACGAGGCAGGCAAGCACCCCTGCGGTGACGGCGATAGCGAATGCAGAGACGCCCCAACCGGGCATGGACTCATACACAGCGCGTTGAGCCGCAGGCATGGCGGCAAGGGTTGCCTCGTTCATGGTCACCTGCATGATATAGGCCATCATGCCCAGCAGGTTCCAGATCAAGGCAGCGACGCTTATCACCCAAAACGAAGTGGGTGCTTTGGTGCTTGATTGATCGCTCATTTCACTCCCCTCCGATATCTCCCAATCATCTCCCGGCGGCGGATCCGGCGAGAACACTGTAGCAACGAACCCGCCTTGCGCACAGTGGCTGCGGCGACCACAGCCCCGGGGCTACCTCCCCGCGCGTATTTTTGGCATGCTGAAAAATCGCAAATCACGCCGGTGCCGCGAAAGGATCACCCCGGATGACTGATGAGTATCGAAAACAAGTGGAGGCCGCCTACCAGGGAGAGGTCTATGGCGAAGCCATGTACGCGGCCATCGCCGATTCCATGACTGACCCGGACCAGGCCC
>JAOTSW010000153.1 GCA_029864735.1 Chromatiales bacterium
TCGCGCATGGCCAGATCCTGGCGACGCGAAAGCGCCTGGTTAAGATAGACCAACAACACAACGCCCATCTCCACCCCCACACCGGCCAGGGCGATAAAACCAACCCCCACCGCCACCGAGAGGTTGTAATTCAGGAGGTACAGCAGCCAGACCCCACCCACCAGGCCCATGGGCAGGGTGACCAGGATCATCCCGACCTCCCGGAAACGCCGGAAGTTCAGGTAGAGCATCAGGATGATGATCACCAGGGTCACCGGCACCACCAGTCTGAGCCGCTCATTGGCCCGCTCCATGTACTGGAACTGGCCGGCCCAGGTAATGGAGTAGCCTGGGGGCAGCTCCACCTGGTCGGCAACCACCTTCTTCGCGCCAGCCACGTAGGAGCCCAGGTCCACGCCCTGGATATCCACGAACACCCAGCCATTGGGCCGGGCATTCTCACTCTTGATCATGGGCGGGCCATCCACCACGCTGATTTTCGCCACCTCCCCCAGGGCCAGGGTCGCACCACCGGCGGTCACTATGGGCAGCAAGCGTAATGCCTCCGGCGAGTCGCGGTAGTCGATGGGGTAACGCAGGTTCACCGGGTAACGTTCCAGGCCCTCCACCGTCTCGGAGATATCCATTCCGCCCACGGCGGTACGCATGATCTCCTGCAGATCGGCGATATTCAGCCCGAACCTGGCCGCCGCCGTTCTATCAATATCCACCTGGATGTAGCGCCCGCCGGCAGAACGGTCCGCATACACCGACACGGTGCCGGGCACCGGCTTGAGCACCCGCTCCACCTGCTTGCCGATGGACTCGATCACGCCCAGGTCGGCGCCGGCAATCTTGACCCCCACGGGGGTCTTGATACCGGTGGCCAGCATGTCGATACGCGTCTTGATGGGCATCACCCAGGCATTGGTCAAACCGGGGAAACGGATTTTTTCGTTCAGCTCCTTCTTCAAACCCTCCAGGTCCATGCCGGGACGCCACTGGTCACGCGGCTTAAGCTGGATAGTGGTCTCGATCATAGTCATGGGCGCCGGATCAGTGGCGGTTTCCGCCCTGCCCACCTTGCCGAACACCCGGGTCACCTCGGGCACTGTTCGGATCAGCCGGTCAGTCTGCTGGAGCAGTTGCTGAGCCTTGCCGGCGGACAGCCCGGGATAGGTCGTTGGCATGTACAGCAAGTCGCCCTCGTCCAGGTCTGGCATGAACTCGGTACCCAGGCGACTGACCGGATACAGGGTCACCACCAGCACCAGGGCGCCGGTGGCCACCGCCAGCCAGGGGAAACGCAAGACGAAGCGCACCATGGGGCGGTATATCGCCACCAGCAATCGGTTCACCGGATTATCCATTTCAGGTCGAATCTTGCCTCGCACCAGGTAGCCCATGAGCACCGGCACCAGGGTCACCGCCAGGCCCGCCGAGGCGGCCATGGCATAGGTCTTGGTAAACGCCAGGGGCGCGAACAGCCGACCTTCCTGGGCCTGCAGGGTGAACACCGGCAGGAAACTCAGGGTGATGATCACCAGCGAGTAGAAAATCGCCGGGCCTACTTCTGCCGAGGCCTGGGCAACCACCTTCCATCGTTCGGATGAGTTCAGCTCCCGCCCTTCCAGGTGCTTGTGCATGTTCTCCACCATCACGATGGCCCCATCCACCATGGCGCCGATGGCAATGGCAATACCGCCCAGGGACATGATGTTGGCGTTGATCCCCTGGGTGCGCATGATGACGAAGGCCACCAGCACGCCGATAGGCAGACTGATCAGGATCACCAGGGAGGAGCGGATGTGGAACAGGAACAGGATGCAAACCAGGGCCACTACCAGGAACTCTTCCAGCAGCTTCCCCTGCAAGGTGGATACCGCTCTTTCAATCAATGACGAGCGGTCATAGGTTTCGATGATTTCCACCCCGTCGGGCAGGGACCCACGCAATTCATCCAGCCGCGCTTTCACATGCTCGATGGTGGCCAGGGCGTTCTCGCCGTAACGCATCACCACGATGCCGCCAACCACTTCGCCCTCGCCGTCCAGATCGGCGATGCCCCGGCGCATTTGCGGACCCAGGCGCACCTGGGCCACGTGTTTCACCAGCACCGGAGTGCCATCGGCAGAGACCATCACGGGCACCTGCTCCAGGTCTTCCACACTGGTCAGGTAACCGGAAACCCGCACCATGTACTCGGCTTCCCCCATCTCGATCACCGAGGCGCCGGATTCCTGGTTGCCCCGGCTGATCGCCATCTTCACCCGGTCAAGAGGAAGGCCGTAGGCTCTCAGCGCCTGGGGATCCACCACCACCTGGTACTGGCGCACCATGCCGCCCACGGTGGCCACTTCAGACACACCGGGAAGACCCTGCAACTCAAAGCGCAGGAACCAGTCCTGCAGGCTTCGTAACTGGGAAAGGTCGTGCTGGCCGGTGCGATCCACCAGGGCATATTCATACACCCAACCCACGCCGGTGGCGTCGGGACCCAGGGCCGTACTCGCATCATCGGGCAGCTTGTCTCGCACCTGGTTGAGGTATTCCAGGACCCGGGAACGAGCCCAGTACAAATCGGTTCCGTCCTCGAATATCACATACACGAAGGAATCCCCGAACATGGAATACCCGCGCACGTTCACCGCGCCGGGCACCGCCATCAGGGCAGTGGCCAGGGGATAGGTCACCTGGTCTTCCACCACCCGGGGGGATTGCCCGGGATAGCGGGTCTTCACGATGACCTGCACGTCCGACAGGTCGGGAATCGCATCCAGGGGCGTGGTTTTCAGCGACACCACACCGGCCACACATAGCACCAGTGCCGCCAGCAAGACCAGCGGGCGATTGTCGATGGACCAGTGAATTAACCGGGTAATCATGGCCTATGCTCCCCGGGCTTATGGGAGTCACGGGACTCGTCTTTATTGTTCGAATCACTGTCCTGCATACGAGTCATGCTGGCCTTGAAGCTGGCCTCGGAATCCAGCAGGAACTGCCCGGAAACCACCACGCTATCGCCCTGGGAAAGTCCACTGAGTATCTCGGTGTTGCCGCCGCTTTGCATCCCGGTTGTCACAACGCGGGATTCAAACCGACCGCCGCTGTGGGCCAGCAACACCCGGGACTCTTTCCCCGTGCGAATCACCGCCTCGCCAGGAACGTAAAGCACATCCTCTCGCGGAGCAGCAAAAATTCGCACCTCCACATACTGGTTAAACAACAACCCTGCATCGGCATTGGGCACCTGGACCCTCACCGTCACCGTGCGTGTGTTGGCCGCCATTTCCGGGTACACGTAATCCACCTTGCCCTGCACGACCAGCTCGGATTGCTCCCTGGCCCGCACCTCTACCGGCAGTCCCTGGGACAGCCATCCCGCCTGCTGGGGGAACACCTCGGCGATCACCCACATGCGGGAGAAATCTGCCAACGCCGCCAGCTCCAGCATGGGAGTCACGTACATGCCCTCACGCACCTTCAGGTCTTTCACCACGCCGTCGTGTGGAGCGCGAATCGCAATGCGGGGGGAAACCTTGCCGCTGCGAGACAGTTCCTGGATCTCGGTCTCGCCCACACCCAGCGCCGCCAGGCGACGACGGGAGGCATCCAGCAACCGGCCACCACGCTCCATTGCCGTGAGAAATTCCTGCTGGGCGGTCTCAAGGGTCGGCGAGTACAACTCGAACAACACCTGGCCCTTGCGAACCGGGTCACCCACCGCCTCCAGGCTGGTTTTCTCAATCCATCCCTCGGCCCGGGTGTGCAGGTGGGTGATACTGGAGCCGTCGTATTCGACCACACCCACCGTATCGATGCGCCGGGTCAACCGGCCACGCTCGGCGATGGCGGTACGCACGCCCAGGTTCTGCTCCACTGACGAAGATATCCTGACCAGGTTGCCCGGATCCCCATAAACCGGGACGAAGTCCATGCCCATCTCATCCTTGCGGGGCGTGGGTGAGGTCACAGAAGGGTTGTGGGGGTGCCTGTAGTACAGCACCTGGCCATCACCTTCGACACTCGCCGGATCAGGATCCACTTTCACCAGGTCCATCCCGCATATCGGGCAGGAGCCCGGTTCATTGCTGCGAATCTGGGAATGCATGGGACACACATAGGTCGGGTCGGCGTGCTTGAGGGCATGTTCCTTAACGGTTTCCTTCTCCGCCGCCGGTTCTTTCTTCACCAGGTGCATGCCGCAGATCGGGCAGTCGCCGGGTTGGTCGCTGACCACCTCCGGATGCATGGGGCACACATAGGTCGGGTCAGTGTGCTTGAGGGCATGTTCCTTGACCGTCTCGGCAGGAGTCGATGCCTGCTCACAGGCGCCCAGCAAGAGCGCGAAGGTCAGTAAAATTGCTGACAACAGTTTCATCATGTTCATTGTGTGTCTCCTGCCAGGTAGAGAATCTCGGCCTGGGCCGCAAGGCTGTCCGCAGTAAGGCGGGCTACCCGCAAGGTTTTCTCAAGGGCCATGTTTTCCGCCCGAATATATTCGTCAAAACTCGCCCGCTGTCCCTGGTAGGCATTCAAGGTCGCGATCACATTGGCGCGGGAGGCCGGCAAGACCTCTTCCCTGTACAAGGCCAGCATTTCCTGCTGGGCCGTATAGCGTTCGTATGCTGCCTGTACCCTGGCAAGCAGGGTTCGCTGGCGGTTCTTGACCTGGCTCAGGGCAGCACGTGTATCGGCCTCGGCGGCGGCCACCATGCGATCCTGCCGATCCCCGGTAAACATCGGGACGCTGAACATCACCATGGCGCTAAAAAAATCCGGCCGACTAACGCCCATGGGATCCACGCCATCACGAATACCGTAAGAAACCTCCACGCCCCAGTCCGGCTTATAGCGCTGGCTGGCTAACTGCTCACCCACCTGGCTGGCTTCCATCTGAACCCGGTCGGCAAGCACCATGGGGTTGTCGGCGATGCGCGGGGCGAGAGAATCCTGAGCAGGCAGTTCGGGTAGCACTAACCCGTCAAGGTCCAGCTCACCGAATGCCGCCTCTCCTATCCACTCCGACAGGTTCGAACGCAGGGCCGCCGAGTCACGCTTCAGGGCAATCAGATTTTCCTGCAGCATATTTTGTTCCAGTTCCACTCGAACAATGTCCTGCTGACCGCCCCGTCCGGCGGTATATCGCGTCTCCACGGTGTCCGACAGGCCCTGGTATAACTCCAGCTGTGAGCGCTGCACACGAGCAGCAGTTTCCTTGTAGGCCAGTTCAATCCACAACCGTCTTAACTGGGCCACCACCTGGCGGCGGCGATCATCGGCCATGGCGGTTTGAACCTGGGACTGGACCAGTATCTGTTCCTTGCGCAAGGAACGTGTTTCGCCGGCAGGAAACATTTGCTGGGCGCCCACCACCATTTGCGTCATGGGCTCCTGGTCCAGCGCAAAACTATCCACCGGCACACTCATCAGTCCAAGCTTTACGCCGGGATCCGGAAGTTGGGCCGCGGCAATGGCACGCTCGCCCATGGCCTCCCGTCGCGCATCCAGGCGGGCAATCTCAAGGTCCCGCGCAAGCGCGATTGACTGGGCATCATCCAGGGAAAGGCGCTCGCCAGCCTGGGCCATCGCGGGCAGCAGGCAAAACAAGCTAATTAGGTATCGGGCCAACAGGCCCCTTGGGAAAACAAACATTGCAACACTCCTGATCCAAACCGAAACAAACGGAACGGACGGAGTGCTATTTCAGATAAACGCAGAAACGTTTTTGCAGGGATACGCCGACAACAGAATTGCCAATATCAGGCGGTGGCGCCTCGAACTGTTTGCCCGCAGGCGGCATGAACTCCACCAAGACCGGTGTTAGCGCAAGCCCCGGGGAATGATGATCCAGGGTCAAATTGGTCAGCGCAGAATCGCTGGATACCTGGGCCTCCAATGCACACGGGCCGGACAGGTCGGTGTCACAGTGAGACTGCGCGGGCGGGCAATGAGAACAGGGCGGCTCTTGGTCCATCATGGAGTGGTCCATCATGGAGTGATC
>JAOTSW010000042.1 GCA_029864735.1 Chromatiales bacterium
TAGCATTGATGTCTGCGACCAGGCCGTCCACCGAGGCTTGCTCCGCCACATCCAGCACAACACCTCTGCCAGTAATCCCAGCTTCCTTGAGATATTCGCTGATCGCCGAGGCACCGGCCGCTGAAGTAGCGGTACCGATAACAATCGCACCGCGCGCTCCCAACTCCATGGCAATCGCCTTACCTATTCCGCGACTTGCTCCGGTAACCAATGCAACTTTACCTTGCGGCATCTAGCCTCTCCCAGCTGCTAGTGATGGCAGCTTCAATGGTTTCAATATCGAAAGCAGCAAACACATCTATTTCCTTGCGCCGCTCGATTCGTCGATTCAATCCGGTTAGCACCTTGCCGGGACCGCACTCAACGATGGTGTTGACCTGGCGGTCAACCATGGCCCTGACAGTATCCACCCACAACACCGGACTATATAACTGCTGAACCAGCGCTCTACGAATTGCCGCAGGGCTTCCGTGAGTCTTCACATCCACCGTGTAAATTTCTGGCACCAGCGGAGCGCGCACCTGCACCTGCTCCAGGCGTTCCTCCAGTCGGCTTGCCGCCGGCCGCATCAGAGCGCTGTGGGCGGGCACACTCACCGGTAACGGGATAGCCCGCTTGGCGCCCTTTTCCTTGCACAAGGATAGCGCCCGTTCCACCGCGGCCGCATTTCCGGCGATCACGATCTGCCCGGGGGCATTGAAATTCACCGGTTCCAGCACCTGCCCCATGGCAGCTTCAGAGCAAATCTCGCGGATCTGGTCGTTTTCCAGGCCTAATACTGCCGCCATGGCTCCCTCACCCGCGGGAACGGCCTCCTGCATGATCTGACCCCGGAAACGCACCAGGTCAACGGCCTCGGTAAAATCCAGCGCATCAGCACAGACCAGGGCGGTGAACTCACCCAGGCTGTGCCCGGACATCACGGTTGGCGCAGGGCCGCCGCGTTCACGCCATACCCGCCAGACCGCAACTCCGGCGGCAAGCATCGCGGGCTGGGTACGCTCGGTTGCATTAAGCTCTTCCACCGGGCCATCCTGGATCAGACGCCACAGGTCATAACCGAGTACCTCTGAGGCCTCCTCGAAAGTCTGCAAAACGCTGGGGTCTTGCTCCGCGAGCTGAGACAGCATCCCGATCGACTGGGATCCCTGTCCTGGAAATACAAATGCTAGTGCCATTACTGCTCCTTTAATTCGCGCCGCAAAGCTTATTGGTCGGTCGAATCAGATCTATTATTTTTCGCAGCCTCTGCGAGGTTTATCACAAGGATCACCGATATCGCGCCAAGTAGGCCACCCAGCGCTCCATAGAGGTGGGCGATTGTAATTACCGGACCGCCTGCCAGGTCCGCCGTCATCGGTAGTGGACCCGTCATGCCTTCCCATGCAAGTTTGACTGAAAGCAGGAGGATGAGCCAGAGGTAGCGCTCCCTCCTGCAAAACCACTGGAGAATCAAAAGCCCCGCGAACAATCCATGCAACACGCCGGAGAGCCCCACATACCACTCCAGCTCCGGCTGCAGAAACCACAATCCGGCATCCACCGCCAGCGAAGAAGCCACTATCAATCCCAAGAGGCTCGCAGCCTCCAGGCCGTCAGCCAGCAGGTAAACCAGCAACCCCAGGGCGGCCAGGTTCATCAGCGCATGGGGCCAACCAAGATGAATAAAATGGCCGGTGAAAAGCCGCCATAACTGCCCTTGCGCCAGGCCTTCGCGTTGGAACTGGAATAATTCCTGTGCGTTTTCGCCTCCCGCTTGCAGGGCCAGGCATAACCCGGCCAGCACCAAAGCCAACAGTTGGGGACGGGTAGGTACAAATGCGTTACGGGTGGTGCCCATTGCGAAGCAACTTGGCCTCCGTGTCTGTTATCATTGGACCGAGACAAAAGCCCCCGGGCTCGCGGCAGGTATCTATACTCTTCAAGTCAGTTCGGATTAGCAACATTATGAATTCCAAACATACAAATTTTCCTTCCGCCATGCGCGGCTTCACTTTGATCGAAATCATGGTTGTGGTGGTGATTCTTGGCATCCTCGCTGCACTGGTGGTGCCGAATATCCTGGGTAATGTGGATACCGCGCGTATAACCGCCGCCAAGCAGGACATACGGGGAATCGAAAGCGCCCTGGACATGTACCGGCTGGATAACTACAACTACCCCACCGCCCAACAGGGACTCCAAGCGCTGGTCACCCAGCCCGCGGACCCCTCGATTCGCAATTGGCGCCTGGGCGGATACTTGAAAAAATTGCCCAATGATCCATGGGGCAATCCTTACCAGTACCTGTATCCAGGCACCCAGGGTGAGGTCGATGTCTGGTCCATGGGCGCAGATGGACAAACTGGCGGTGAAGGCGTTGCCGCCGACATCGGCAACTGGATGGAGTGACGGGCAACGCTCGTCACGGCATCTGTCATAAGCAAGTCAGACATCCCCACCTAGCATGAAACACAGACCACAATTCCGACACGGGCAGGAAGGATTCACCCTGGTCGAAATTCTGGTAGTGGTCACCATCATCGGGATTATGGCTGGTATCGCGACCCTCTCGCTTGGCCTGGTGGAAGATCCACGGGGGCCACGGCGGGAAATGGATCGCCTGGAAGCACTCATCAAACTGGTGAGCGACGAGGCCTTACTGCAGGGCCGCGATTTTGGGTTGCTCCTGGAAGATAACAAATACCGGTTTCTTACCTACAATTACGATAAGGGACTGTGGGAAAACGAGGGCCTGGACGAAAAGCTCCGGGTCAGGGAGTTGCCCGAGGGGCAGCAATTTCACCTGGTCATGGAAGGCCAACTGATTCCCCTGGACCTGCCTGAAGAAGAAGAACGACTGGTTCCTCATATAGCCATTCTTTCCAGTGGGGAATACACCGCATTTGACCTGGAATTGCATCTGCAACTCTCCGACCAGTCGGAACACTTACGTGGGACCATGACCGGCAAGCTAATCCGGGACCCGGAGTTAAGCGATGAACGCTAGGCGTTTTTGTGGCGGCTTCACCCTGGTGGAGGTGATGGTCGCGGTGGTGATAGTCGCCGTTGGCATGGGCGCCGCTATCCTCTCGGTGAATCAGAACGTCTATAACGCTTCCTATCTCCGCGACAAGATCATAGCTTCCTGGGTGGCAGAGAACCGCCTCACCGAATTACGCCTTGCCGGCACGACACCGAAGGTAGAAGAGACTACCGGCGAGTCTGAGATGGGGGACGTACAATGGCTGTGGCGGCAAAAGGTTTCCGAGACCGGAGTGGCCAACCTTCTTCGAGTGGATATCGAGGTCTCCAGCGACCTGGAGCCCGAGGGAACTCTGGTTTCACTGAGCGGCTTTATTGGCGTACCCATACCTTCATCCGAGATTGACAGTCGTTGGGCCGGAGCACCCAGTGAGCAGTAATTCCAGAGGCTTCACACTGATCGAATTGATGGTGGTCCTGGTCATCATGGGTTTCTTCACCCTGATGGCTTATGGGGGATTTCGACAATTTCAGTTCAACGCCCTGAGTGCCGAAGCGGCCTCCACTCGTCTTAGCGAATTACAGATGGCCATGCGCAGGATGGAGCAAGACTTGCTTCAATCCGCCCCTCGCCCGGTACGCGAGCCGCTGGGCGACAATTACCGGGCCGCGTTTCTGGGCGACATGAGCCAGCAATACGGAATGGAGTTGACCCGGGGTGGCTGGTCCAACCCCCTGGCTATGGCTCGGTCTACCCAGGAAAGGGTCGCCTACTTTCTGGACGAAGACCGTCTGATACGGCGGCACTGGCTGGTACTCGATGCCACCCTGGCTATAGAGCCGTTGGATTCGGTGATACTAACCGGGGTAAGCCGGTTTGAAGTCCGCTTCCTTACTGGTGCTCGCGAATGGGTTTCCCAGTGGCCGGTTCCTGGCGTGACCGGAGTCGGCGGAATCCGGGAACGACCACTGGCAGTGGAAATAACCATAGACGTGAATGGGTTCGGGCGCCTGGTGCGCTTGCTGGAGGTTCGCGGATGAGGCACCAGCGAGGCATGGCGTTGATTATCGGCCTGATGCTGGTGGCCATGGCCACGCTGGTGGCGGTTACCCTTACATTTAATCTCAAGCTTGATCAGCGTCGCGCGCAAAGCCTTCTCACCACGCAACAATCCAGACAACTGGCGCTGGCTGCGGAATCCTGGGCAGCCGAAATCCTTCGTGACGACCTGAATAACTCAAGCACCGACCACCTGGGCGAAGAATGGGCAATGCAGTTGCCCCCGGTCCCGGCTGAAGGCTTCCTGGTGCAGGGCCTGCTGGAGGACATGCAAGGGCGTTTCAACCTTAACAACCTGGTAGGACCCGACGGCAAGGTCGTTCCTGAACAGCTTGCCCAGTTTCAGAGACTGTTGGTGGCATTGCAGATTGACCCACGCCTGGCTGGCATCATGGGTGACTGGATTGACCCGGACACCCAGAGTGGCTTTCCCGATGGCGCCGAGGACGATTACTACACTGGATCAGATATTCCGTACCGAACGCCAAATACCTACATCACGGCCCTGACCGAATTACAGGCGGTCCAGGGTGTGGACGATGAGGTATTTCGAAAACTCATGCCCTACGTCAGTACTCTGCCCCAGGGCACACAAATTAACGCGAACACGGCGCCACCGCCGGTGCTGCAGTCGCTTTCCGAAACCATGGATATTTTCCAGGCGGAGAGCCTCGCCGCAGAAGCGGCGGAAGAAGGGTTCCCTGATCTGCAGGCATTCCAGACAATCGTGGAAGAAGATGCCTTACAAACCCTTACACTTTCCAGCGATTATTTCCGTTTGACTGTAAGAGTCACTATTGGCACGTACAGCCTCACCATGTACAGTCTTTTATTCCGAGACCCCGCCGGCCAAGTTAGGCCCCTGTTAAGAACCTTCGGCAGTATTTAGTCCATGGCATCAACACTGATTATTCGTTTAGGCCACTCACCTGACCAGGAAGCCAGTTGGCTTGTAACCGGGCCCGAGGGCCTGTTACTCGAAGCAGAGCAACACGGCCCACTCTCGGCGCTGCCCCCCCAGACAGAGGATCGCAAGGTCATCGTTCTGCTGCCCGGTCAGGAGACGGTCATGACCACGGCGAGTATTCCGGTGAAAGGAATCTCCAAGCAATTGCAGATTGCGCCATTCGCTCTCGAGGATGTGCTGGCAGAAGATATTTCCCAAATGCATTTCGCTGTCGGGCCTCGTCGCAGTGACGGAAATGTCCCGGTGGCCGCCGTATCCCTGGCAACATTCGAGAAGGCGCTGAAGGGCCTCGAAGAATACGGCATTAAACCTAACGCCGTCTTTAGCGAGCTACAGGGTTGTCCAGACATACCCGGAGCGATCAGCGTAATCGTGGAAACTGACCAGGCTATGCTGCGACTTCCCAGCGGGGAATTTATTGCTATCGCCAGAGACATGCTTGATGCCGTCCTGGCAGGATCCCTCGAAGCCGAACAACCTGAAAAAAGCAAAGACAAACCCAATGTACCTATTTCCGTCATGTTTTATCTGGACGCCCAGGTAGCCCAGGACCAAGGCTGGATTCAAAACACTCAGGTGAATTACCCAGAAGCCGAGTTTCGTCAAATGGCGGACGGCACGCTGCCCCAGTTGGCTGCAGGCATCCAGGGCAAGAATGTTATCAATTTCTTGCAAGGGGCCTATACACCAAAGTCTGACTGGCAACGCGCCCTGAAGCCGTGGCGCGTTCCCTCCCTGCTCGCGGCGTCGTTGCTGATCACGGTGAGCCTGGCGCAGGCAATCAGCCTCTGGAGGCTGTCTTCGGTGGAATCCGATCTGGATGCCGCACTGGCGGTCACCTTGCAACAGGTCTTTCCAGGCAACGCAAAGATCAGTGATCCCCGCAAGCAACTCGACCAACTTAGACAAAGTTTGCGGGGAGGCCCCAGCGGTAGCTCCAGTCAATTTCTGGATACGGTGATCGCCCTGGGAGGCATCCTTCCAAAATTGCAGGACACCCGTGTTGAGGCGGCCAGTTACCGCAACCAGGTTCTGGAATTACAGATCAAGGTACCGGACGTAACAACCCTGGACAGGCTTGAAAGAGAGATGGAAGAGTCCGGTAATTTCCAGATAAACATTCAGTCCGCCAACCCTCGAGATGATGGCGTAGAAGGTCGTATTGCCATTGCGAGGAGCGGATCATGAGAGATTGGTGGAGTACCCTGCAACCCCGTGAACGGCTGTTTATCCTGACAGGCTCAATCCTTCTCGTAGCCTTCCTGGTTTTTTGGTTGGGACTCAAGCCATTGTTCCAGAGCGCCGATGAAGCGCGTCAACGAGTCGCGGAAAAGTCAGTATTACTCGCGGATTTACGTAGCACGGCCACCCAGATGGGCGACCGTTCGAGGCTTACTGCAACCCTGCCGTCTGCAAACGAATCTCTGGTTGTTATCGTCGATCGCAGCACCCGGGAAACCGGACTGGCAACCGCTCTCAAACGGAATCAACCTGTCAGCGATGACGAGATAAGGGTACGTTTCGAAAATGCATCGTTCAACCAAATCATGGCATGGCTGGGATTGTTACACAGTAACTATGGTATCGAGATTGATAACGCCGCATTCGAAACAATGACTGAACCGGGCCGTGTACAGGCCAGCCTGGTCCTCAAGCGAGGTAAGTCATGAATCTGCGGCGATTGTTATTACTCGTTGCAATCGGGTTCGTAGTGGGGCTCATAGCAACCACACCCGCAAGGCTGGTTTCAATCTTTTTACCGGGTAATATTTCCCTGGACGGACTTTCCGGAACATTGTGGAACGGCTCTGCGCGACAACTGGTCTTGAACAACGCTGCAGCCGGAGAACTGGAATGGGAAGTGAAGCCATCCCAACTGCTAACCGGGCGCCTGGGGTTGAAGTTCAAGTCACAATTACCCGATGGTTCGATAAGTGGGAATGCAGCAATCAGCGTTGGCGGCTCGATATACCTGGACAGTGTGAAAGGCAGTATGCCCCTTGGCTACATCACAACGGATTTCCCGCCCGGCATGCTGGATGGCCGGGTTAGCCTGATCTTCGAAGAAGCTATTTTTGAGAATGAATGGCCCACCCTGCTCAAGGGTGTACTGGCGGTGGGCAACCTGGTTCAAAATATTCCCAAGCCCACTCCGCTGGGTACATTCAGCGTAACGTTCGACGGTGAGCAGGGCGAAGACGGTTCGGTCAAGGGCGTAATTGAAACTCGCTCGGGAGCACTTCAGGTGGACGGCCTGCTAACATTAAACAGCGATCGCTCCTTTGTCATGGACTCGATGGTACGGGCCAAGGCTGAAACGCCCGATGACCTGAAAAGCATGCTTCCGCTTATCGGTGAACAGCAACCGGATGGTGGTTATCCCCTGCGTTATAGAGGCAAGCTCTAAACGCGTCGGAACTATAATTCTCGCCAGGCGCCCATCAACGGGAAATACAAGGCCAGCTTGACCGGCATCCCCGGGCGCCAGGCATTAATCACTGTTGCGTAGCGTCTGAGCTGACTTGCATAGCGCTCCTGTTCTCTGTCAAGGAAGGCCTCCAATCCTGAGCCCTCATGGCGACTACTCTTGTAGTCCACGATCCAGAGAGTGCCCCCCTCGTCCACGAACACCCGATCCATGATGACATTGACTGGTGATCCATCACTGACACCGGTCAGGGCTAGCTCTGCCCATGCCTCACGATGATCTCCGAATAAGATCCATCGTCCCTTGCTGTCATTCAGGGTGCCGAGCAACGCTTCCACTGCTCGGGTGGTGGCCACCGGCAATCGATCCTCCGGCATCCCCAGAGATCTCAATGCAGAATGGATAGCAGTCCGATCTCGCGAGATTCGCTCTGGAGTCCAGGCTCCCTCGCCATCCTCAACG
This sequence comes from Chromatiales bacterium, assembly GCA_029864735.1. Lineage (GTDB taxonomy): Bacteria > Pseudomonadota > Gammaproteobacteria > Steroidobacterales > BM003 > CAKZML01. The sequence goes on from JAOTSW010000042.1 coordinate 7,882, forward strand.
AAGCGTTGCAACCATCGGTGAACGACGGTTCCTGTCAATCGTATCGACTCGGATGCCCAATCGTATTCCACCCTGGGATCATCGGAACGAATTGCGTTCTCACGCTCAGGAAAAAGATACTCAGGTTTGCCAGGCTCGGGCGCTTTCCAGTCCGCGACCAGTCGCCGCAGGGGCTTACTCGCCAGAGCGTGATCCATGTCGTTCGCGGATTCCTCCAGGCCCTCGAACTGCCCCTGGGCATAATGCCAGAACAATGACAGCAGGCTTCCCGCATCAGCCTTCACATCACCGTTTTTTAACACCCTGGCATGACCCAACAGATGCAACTTCTCTCTCGCCCTGGTCGCCGCCACATACAACAACCTGCGTAGTTCCTGCAAATCCCGTTGATGCTCCATTCTTCCCAGGTAGCCATGCAGGGGATCTTGCTCATCGCCCCGTGGGGCAAGCGGAGCGAGCAATAAATCATTCTGTTCTCCGTGGCGAATGACTTCCTGCCATCGCAGCAAGTCTGAGCTGGACCCGGCCCCGACTCTACCCAGGCCTGGAATAATCACGGTGTGAAACTCCAGTCCCTTGGCCTTGTGAATGGTCATGACCTGCACGCGGCAATCCGTTCCAGAAAGGCCTGCTGCCCGCTGTTCCTTCAGCAATGCGTCAAGGACCTTCAGGTCGTCCAGGTCGCCACCCTGCTCCGCCTGGGACAAAATATTTAAAAAGGATTCCGCATCCTGCAAGTCTCCGGGGCCTGTGAGCGACGCTGGCGCACCCAGCGCCAACCAGGCACCCTCAACAGACTCCCTGAGAGTTGACCGACCTCGCTGACCCAGTACCGTGTTCAGTATGGGCGCACAGCGGGCCAGCCGTTGCAGACCATCCTCGGAAAGCCCCGGGAATTCCTGTTCTCCAAGCACTCGCGCAATGCTCCCGCTACCGGCTTGCACAGCAAGACACAACAAATCAGCCTCGTCCAGCCCGCAGTATGGGGCGTGCAATACACTCAGCCACGCGGTGCGATCTGCAGGGTGCAACAATGCGCGGGTAAGCGCCAGGAGGTCCAGAACCACCGGGCGATCTGCCAGACTCTCAATGTCCACGGCCCGGTAATCTATACCTGCGGCACGGTATGCCTCGGTGATAGCGTGCAAATGGGGTCGCGCTCTCACCAGCACTGCAACCTCGCTGTTATCGCTCTCGGAAAGGGCTTGCCTTGTCAGGGCGACCACCGCTGCCGCCTCGGCCTCGTCGTTTCTTCCAGCAAATCCGTGCAACTCAACTGCGGGCATAATCCCCGGAGCCCGGGTCGCCCTGCAGGGGCTGTAGCAAATAGCCTCCATGGTCAGGTCTTCATCCCGGGGAAATACGTCTGGAAAGACCTCATTAACCCAGTCCACAACTCCCGGACGGCTGCGAAAATTAGCCTCCAGTGTCAGGGGGCGCAGTTGCAGTTCACCTATTCCCCTGGCCCTTGCATCCAGGTAGTAGCCCACCTTCGCTTCGCGGAACCGGTAAATCGCCTGCATGGGATCGCCGACACAAAACAAAGTGCGCCCATCACCCGGGGACCAACCGGCCACCAGTTGTCTAAGCAACTGGTACTGACCGTTAGAGGTGTCCTGGAACTCATCAACCAGGATGTGTTGCAAGCGATGATCCAGGTACAGGGCCAGGTCCGTGGGAGACTCGTCCTCCCCCAGGGAGCGCACGGCCGCCATGGCCACCGCAGCGTAGTCCGTCTGGTCTCGCTCCCCGAACAACACGTTGAGTTCCGCCACCGCCAACTGCAACAGGCTCATCAGGGCTTCTAGCACCTGCCACTGACCCTCGGTGTACCGGGCCGGTGGTAACTTGCGCACCGAGTCCAGCGCATTGTCTGCCCCTTCAATCTCCCGCAACTCATCCAGCAGGGCCATCATCCGGGCCTTTAGTTGCTTTTCGGTTGCGGGGAAACCCTCTCTGACAGTGATGGACTTTCGAATGGTTCCGCCACCGGTGAGCAATATGTCCGCTGCTGCCTTCCAGGCCTCCACTTCTCCGGAACTGGGTCCAGGCGCTCCACCCAGCTCTGCGTAACGATGCACAGAGCTCAACGTTTCAGGTGAAAATCTTGCCGCCTCGGCAGCGATCGGCACCAGTTCCTCAAGCAAGCCTTTAGGAATCAGCCGTGCAACATCCTCAAGGCTTTCATCGATCACCCGGGCGATGGAGGCTTCCAGAAATTCTCGACGGGCGTCCAGGGAATCGCTGCGCACGATGTATCTCAACCAATGGTCCCGGCGGGCAAGCATTCCCGATAGTAAATCCACCACCCGGGGCAGATTGTTATCCAGGTGTGCCACCAGGATTTCCACGCTCTTCGCTTCCGGCCCCCGTGTACCAAGCCGTTCAAGAACCCGCTCAGAGGCAACTTCGTACAACTCCTTCGGTCGCTCGCTGATCCCTGCGGACGCAGGAAAACCAGCAGGCATGGAAATTCGCCTGGCCAGAACGGAATTAAATGAGTCGATGGTCATGATTGACATCCGACCGGGCCTGTCCTGAAGATGCCAGGACTGCTTTTCATCCTGCTCAAGCACATCCCGGGCCAGGGACCAGGTGAGTTTCCTGTGTGCCTCTTCCGGTGCGGCTTGCTTGCCCATTTCGAGGCTTTGCATGACACGATCCCGCATCTCGCCCGCGGCCTTTCGGGTAAAGGTGATGGCCAGTACCTGCTCGGGCGATTCAACCCGGGCCAGCAGCTTCAGGTAGCGCTGAATCAGCAACTCGGTCTTACCCGAGCCGGCCGGCGCCTGGACGATGAACGAGCTCTCGATATCCAGCGCGGTTTCCCGCGCGGCGGCATCTACTGGCCCGATATATTCAATACTATTCGTCATCTGAAGCCGCCCGTCCTCGTTCAGTTACGCGGCAAAGCGTTTCCAGGTGACAGTACTGGCAGACCTTGCCCCTGTCCGCCGGATCTACCTGGATTTCTCCCCGCCGGAATTGCTCAGCAAGGCGGACAAACCGCTCCCGCCATGCAGTCAAGAGGTCATCCCAGCGTTCATATCCCGAGGCCTTGATCCAGTTCTGTCGCTTACACTGTCTGGTGTCAGCCTGCATCATGTCATCGTCAGCCAGGGCGCCGGCGAACATCACATTTCCCGCACTCAAGGTAACGAACAACGCGCCTTGTCCTTGCCCTTCCCGCGCGACCAGGTAAACAGGCATTTGCACTGACTGGGGGCGATCCTTGAACCAGTCGCCAGGATTGGCCGTGCCGGTCTTGTAGTCCAATATCAACTGGCGGCCGTCCGGGAGCACATCAACACGATCTGGTCGAATGCTAAGCACCAGTCCACCCAACTCTTGCTGCGCACCTTGTTCCCGTTCTTCCACAGTAAATGGCGGTCGGGCTCGCTCGAGATCCATTAGCGCGGCAACCAGGTTCGACACCCGCTTGCGTTCCATCTCAATCAGACGCCCTCGTCCATGTCCCGGGGTGTTTACCGAGGCGCCGTGAAAGGCCTTCTCCACCTCTTCTTCAACCAGGGCGGCCACTGCCTCCGGGTCGAGCGCGCACAGTCCCTGGTGGGATTTGAGGCGCTTCCATATGGCATCCATGGCACGGTGGACCCGTGTACCTCGTTCCCTTGCGTCCATACCCGGCCCAGGCGACTCCAGTGGCTCCGCCCTCAGTCGATGCTGCGCGAACGCCCGAAACGGGCAAATTGACTGGTGCTCGATAACCTGAATACCGCCTGAAACCCGGGATCCGGCTGGAATCTCCGGCAGGTCGACCAAAGGCCGATCCTCCGTCACGGCACTGCGTTGCAGCACCTCGCGGTAATACTCGTGGTCCGCCAATTCCGGCAGGACGGTCTTGAGACCAGCGATCAACGCACTGGGCCGCATGGGCCGCTCATCCTCGCTGCCAGCCCAACTAAATATGCACTCTGCCGCCACCGCCTCCAGACGCCCAAAAGTAGTTTTGGCCAAATAATACTGCTGGTCAGGGCCCGCCCCTGGCACCCCCGCTGCCACCTGGGCCGCGATTGGCATGAACGGCGACGGCTGGCTCGGCTGAGGCCATGCCTCATCAGTCCATCCGGTCATCCAGGCCCCGTCAAAATGCAAACCCTGAGCTTCCCGCGGATCCATGATCTGCACCGGCAACTCCCCGGCCTCGGCCTGAAACACCTTGTCACGGGCAAGTTTCTTCAGCCTGCTCAGAGCCGCAGCGGAGTCCAGGGGTTCGGATACCTGGTCCAATCGGGAAAGCTCTCCCAGCAAGCTCTTCCACGCTTCCAGCACCTGGTATTCCATGCTGTCCAAAACACGATAACCCGGCCATGCCGCCAAGCTTAGCCAACGGTTAAACCTCTCCGCCCAGACACTGGGTAACGCCCGCCCGCGGTCGGCTTCAGCCAACTCTGCCAATGACCCAAGGGTGCGTTCCATCCCAGGATCCGGATCCTGGCTCTCCCGGTTCTGAACCAGCGCACTGTCCAGCTCCACGTTTCGCCATCCCCTGGAACGCAGCTGGGCTTCTAAACCGGCTCTTCGCCAAACTGCCTCCGGGTCTGGCGCCAGGTACTGGGCCCGCAGCACTCTGCTGACGGTCGCCAACCCGGTTTCGCCGCTGGCCCATTCCAACAGGGCCAGCGCCTGACTGACCATGGCCTGCTCTGCCAGCGGCTTGCCGATGGACAGGTGAAATGGCAATGCGGAGGAACTCACACCCGGCAACATCAACTCCGGCGCAAGGACCTGGGTGAAAATCCTGGCCACGCTGTCCCGGCGCTCCCCCAGGTCAGAGACAATTACAGCCAAACGCTGACTCGGTGAGCTGTGAAGTCGGTTCCTGGCCCAGCGAGCTGCCTGCTCAATTTCATCATCCGGGTTCTCGGCCCGGACCTTCACAGCGCGACCGGCGGTTTCCACCAACGACAAGAAGTTTATCGTCCAACCAGCATTCCGAAGACTCTCGAGCAGCTCGCTGTGAGCTGTGCACAACTCGTCCCCTTGCACCAGATTGACCGTTTCGGGCTTAAGAAGCCCCGACCGTGCAGATTTGGCAATAAGGTCAGGGATTCGCGCCGGGTCTATCCAGCCCTTTTCTTTTAGCCTGACTTCGTAGCCCCGCACCCAGGCCGAGAATGCAGCAATGTTGTCATTGGTCGCTGCATCAGGCGCCGGAATCCTGAGTCGATATTCGGCCGCAATGCGGTACGCCCGCATTACTTCACCCACCATTGAGGCAGCCGGAACGTGGGCCGCAAGCAGACCAGATTCATCCAGGACCTTTTCCCAGACCAGTCGGGCCTGTTCGGTATTCAGTAGCAAGCCGTGATCAGAGTCGTCGGACCAGCTGGCCTGCTCTTCCAGCTGGACCAGCCAAGCCTGCCAGGGTAGTAGTCGCGGCGTGCCCCAGGCCCGGGCGCCTCGACGTATTTGCTCGCCGTTATAGCTGGCCGCCAATTCCCTGGCCAGGCGTTTGGTAGGCGTCAGGACCAACTCAGAGCGGGATATGGCTTCAAATACTTTATTCATTTATCAATAGGTTATCGGTATTAGTTAAAGTATTTGTTACCCATGATCTACAGGTTTTGGCGTTTCTCATATCACCCCATCACTGGAAAGAGCATCAAGCTCAGCCTGCTCAAGACCTAGCCATTCCCCAAGGACTTCGCGACTGTGTTCACCCAGGGTAGGCGGCCCATACCGATAACTCACCGGAGTGTCCGAAAACCGGATCGGATTGGCTACTGAAGGCACAGATTCTGCCTCGTTGTGGGGTAACTCAATTCTCAAACCCCGATAGCGGCTCTGGGGATCATCAAACACCTGGTCAATCCGATTAATCGGGCCAAAAGGCACCTCCGCCTTCGCAAGGCGCTCGGCCCAGACCCCGCTTGTCTGCTGCAGAAATCGGCTCTCAAGACGCTGAACAAGCTCTGCCCGATTCTCGGTGCGAGACAAGTTCGTTGCGTAACGCGGGTCGGCAGCCAACTCGGGCAATTCCATGGCGGCAACCAGCCTGGCGAACTGGCGATCATTACCGACTGCCAGCATCAAATGACCGTCAGCAGTCGCAAACGCCTGGTAAGGAACGATATTGGGATGCGCGGTGCCCATACGACCCGGTACGTGGCCACCGACCAGGTAATTGCTGGCCTGGTTGGCCAGCATGGCTACCTGGCTGTCAAATAACGCCATGTCGATGTACTGGCCCTCGCCAGTCCGGTAGCGGGCCAGCAATGCAGCCTGGATAGCTGACGCGGCGTACATGCCCGTTGTCAGGTCGGCCATGGCCACCCCGACCTTCTGGGGGCCCGCACCGGGCTGCCCGTCGGGCACCCCGGTGATGCTCATCAAACCACCCCGGCCCTGGATCATGGCGTCATAACCCGGTGCTCCCGCTTCGGGACCCTCCTGGCCAAAGGCGGTGATAGAGCAATAAACCAGGCCGGGATTCAGCTCTCTCAGGCTATCGTAGTCCAGGCCATAACGGGCCATTGTGCCCACTCGAAAATTCTCTATTAGCACGTCGCAGGTTGCCGCCATCTTTCGCAGCAGTGCCTGGCCCTTGGGCGTGGAAATATCCACGGCGAGGGATCGCTTGTTTCGATTGGCGCAGAGGTAATAGGCGGACTCACCGGTATCTTTACCTTCCCGGTCTCTTAGAAACGGGGGACCCCAGCGACGAGTGTCGTCACCAACCCCTGGACGTTCCACCTTTACGACGTCTGCGCCCAGGTCTCCCAACAACTGGCTGGCCCATGGCCCGGCCAGAATCCTGCTCAAATCCAGCACTCGCAGTCCCGACAGCGGTGAATGTATCCCCTGCTTCACAAATTTCCTTCTTATATCTTTTCTCGGCCCAAACCAGGACGGGTTGCTACCGCCATCCTACGGGCCGAACGCAGGCACAAGCAACACTCAATCAAGATTATCTCTATCACGAAAAATTTGGCTAAATTTTAACCATATTGAGCACTTTGGGCAGGCCGCCCGGTGTTACGGTATCCCCCGATGCTTGTTGCAGCGCAATAGGTTATTATCCGACCGTCAGAAGGCATCCGCGAGGACTGCAAAGGGTGGAGTTTAGGCCCTCGCCTTCTCCCTAAGATGGCGTCCCCGCGCGTGGAGACGGACTCAGGATCATGCGGCAGCAGAGGTAATTCAATGAAAAAGATCATGGTGGGCCTGAAACGCGTCGTTGATTACAACGTGCGTATTCGTGTCAAACCGGATGGCTCTGGAGTAATCACCGACGGGGTGAAGATGAGCATTAATCCGTTTGATGAAATTGCCTTGGAAGAGGCATTACGCATCAAGGAACGTGGAGAGGCTGAGGAAGTCATTGCAGTAAGCATTGGCCCGGCCGATGCTCAGCAGCAGTTGCGAACCGGCCTGGCCATGGGCGCCGACCGAGCAATACTGGTTCAAACCGATAAATTAGTTGAACCTCTGGATGCCGCTCGTACCCTGCTCAAGCTTATCGAGAAGGAATCTCCAGAACTGGTTATCGTGGGCAAACAGGCGATTGATGACGACAACGGCCAGACCGGCGCCATGCTGGCAGCCTTGTGGGATCGCCCCCAGGGAACCTGCGTGTCTGAGGTGACCTTTGCCGATGGAAAAGCCACCGTCACCCGGGAAGTCGACAGTGGCCTGGAAACCATCGAAGTTGACCTTCCGGCCGTATTAACCGCCGATCTTCGCCTGAACGAACCTCGTTACGTCAAATTGCCGGACATCATGAAAGCCAAGCGCAAGCCGCTTGAAACGGTGTCCCTGGACGACCTGGGCATCGCCCTGGATCCGCAACTGGAAATCGTGAAGACCGACCCGCCCGCCCAGCGCCAGAAAGGCGTCATGGTTGAGGACGTGGACGGATTGATCAGCGCACTGAAGGATAAGGGGTTACTGTAATGGGACGCATTCTTATCATTGCCGAGCATGACGGCAGCACACTTAATAGCAGCACCTCAAAATGCGTCAGCTGTGCCGCAGGCATAGAAAACGACGGAATCGACATCGTTGTTTTCGCCACCTCTGGCGCTGGCATCGCCTCTCAGGCGGCCGGCCTGGCAGGCGTGGCAAAGGTTCTGCATGTGGACAACGAGGCAAATGCCAATCCACTGGCTGCGGTAATCGCACCCCAGGTGGTCGCCATTGCTGAGCCTTACAGCCACATCCTTGGCCCCTCAACCACTTTCGGCAAGGACCTGATGCCGCGAGTAGCAGCCCTGCTGGGCGTGGGACAAGTCAGCGACATCATGGCCGTTCTTGGCCCGTACACCTTCCAGCGTCCGGTTTATGCCGGTGAAGCGATCGTCACGGTGGAAGCTTCGGCAGATCGCAAACTGGTTGGCACGGTTCGATCCGCCTCCTACAAGGCTGCCGCCACCGGCGGTTCCGCAGCCGTTGAAGCAACCAGCGTAGATGCCAACCTGCCAACACATAGCCGCTATGGCGAATTGAAGGCAGCGGCCAGCGACAGGCCTGACCTGCAAACCGCCTCGCGGGTGATTTGCGGTGGCCGTGCACTGGGTAGCAAGGAAAACTTCGAGATGGTGTTCAAGCTTGCGGATAAAATCGGTGCGGCAGTGGGCGCTACCCGGGCCGCTGTGGATGCCGGATACGTTTCCAACGAAACTCAGGTGGGTCAGACCGGAAAGATCATTGCACCGGAGCTGTACATCGCGTTCGGAATCTCAGGCGCCATCCAGCATGTCACGGGTATCAAAGATGCCGGCACTATCGTTGCAGTGAACAAAGACGCCGAGGCTCCGATCTTCGAAATAGCTGATATCGGCCTGGTCGCAGATTTGTTCGCGGTTATTCCCGAACTGGAATCGAAGCTGGGCTAAAGCGGTAAGGGGCCTTTACAGGTCCTGGTAAAAAACGGGCCGGGTCATGTTTGCACATGTCCGGCCCTTTTCTATGCACTACAACCTGCTCGCGACACTATCGCCAGAGGCTGCCTCACAGATTTGCGAGCATGTGCTCCGCGCTGCTTACTTCAAAGGCTCCAGGTGCTTCGACAAACAGCTTCTCGATCACGCCGTCGTTCACCACCATTGAAAAGCGCTTGGACCGATGACCCATTCCAAAACCGGTGGCATCCAGTTCCATGCCGATAGCCCGGGCAAATTCACCATTGCCATCGGCCAGCATTTTCACAGTATCGCCAGCACCCTGATCCAGGCCCCAGGCATGCATTACAAATACATCGTTTACCGAAAAGCACCCAATTTCGTCGATACCCTTGGCTTTGAGTGCCGCAGCATTTGCCACAAAACCAGGCACATGCTTGGCCGAGCAGGTGGGGGTAAACGCGCCCGGTACGGAAAAAATCGCGACCCGCTTGCCTGAAAACAGTTCGTCAGTGCTTATCACGCCGGGCCCTGCCTCAGTCATGATTCCAAATTTCCCGGAAGGGATCGTGTCGCCGATTTTAATAGCCATCAAGTGGGTCTCCTGCAAAAAAGATAATTCATCGGTTAAGCGCTACTCGGAAAGTAATTGTTACGACAAATTCCGAAGCCCTTCCCGCGGGCATTATCGGCATGCCTACCCCCGAAAGATAGTCTCCTTGAGAAATTTATCAGGATGCCCGCCTCACACGTCCTCGGCGGCTCTTACTGCCAACACGTCACACGGAAGTTTGTCC
>JAOTSW010000154.1 GCA_029864735.1 Chromatiales bacterium
TGGTCGATGGCCTGGTCAGCGGCTATGGCCATGCCCTCATGCCCATCGCCGCAGTGAAATTGTTTGGGTTCACTACCGGTGAGTGGTCCAACCTGGTCGCCGTGATGGGACTGACCGGCGCGTTCGCCGCACTGGCCCTGGGTCCGGTGATTGACCGGGTTGGCGCCAAACGCATGTTCATGCTGACTATTCTGCTGGTCGCTGTTCATGCCTTCTTGCTGGCAGGCACTCAACACCTGTGGAACAACAGTTTTTACGTGCGAGGCATGCTTTCTGCCTGGGTACTCATGGGCCCGGTCACCATGGTCTGCGCAATCGCTATCGCCATGAGTATTTGCACTAAAGGCGTCTCAGCCACCCAGTTCGCCATTTACATGTCCATGGCCAACCTGGGCGCCTCCATCGGGTCAAAACTCTTTGGAATGGCTTCGGAACACGCCAGCTACTCCCAAAGCTATCTCCTCATGGGCGTTCTGTTTATCTCTTTGTTCCTGATCATCATGGCTTTCAGGAAACAGCAGCCTGAGGAGCTTGTCTCATCAGAAGAAGGCGCCGGAGGCTAATAGACGACCTTATTCCAGCAGCTTCGCGAGTCCCTGTAAATCGAACGCGGCCAATGTCTCGAAGTATTCATCCCGGGTCTTGCAGGTGTAGCAATCGATAATGAGGACAATTTCACCACCAAGGTCCGCCAGGATTTTCACTGGCTCACCGTTGGTTATTTTTGTGACCAGGATTGTCGGGAAACCCTGCCTCTCCATGCTTTCTGACGCGTAGCGATCCGGGCGCAGCTTGTCGAGTTTCTTCTGAAAAACGTGGTCGTCGGTGGAATAGTAAGTTATCTCTACCGAACCGAACTTATACATTCTGGTGGTACTGGACAGTTGCCAGCCGGGAATCTCAAGATGGCTGAGCCCGGGTTCGGAGATAGCGTCAGCTTCAAACGAGGCCGGGTAAAACTCCGCCAGCTTCTCAGCGCTGATTGGTTCAGCCCCAATAGCCGCTTCAAGGCGAAGCAGGCTCACGCCGGTTGCCAGCATTAACAAGAACAGAATTTTCATATTGAGCACCCCATTGTGTGCTTCGGCCACCATCCAGGGAAACCGCCAGCACGCTTGTGACCAGTATCCTTTCGCACTCCCGCCAGCCAGGCCGGTGAAGACCACACCGCACCGGCCGTGCACGGCATGACCCTTCTAGGGTTTGCCTGAGAGTGTCGGGATTTTCAGTTCTCGATAGTCGCCTGGCACCTCGAACAGGCTCGAATCCGGACGACCCTCGGTCAAACTCAGCAAGGTGGTTCTATGACAAACATCTTCGGTCGCCACGACTACGTCCAGTTCTTCATCGACCCAGAAAAACGTGTCGGGGCCACTGCCCGCGGGTTCCGCATTCTTGCAGGACCATTTCACCACACGTCTGCCGGCCATTGATTCAGTACCAAGCTTGCTTGCCTCTCGGTACCCCTCGCAGGGCTCCATTTTACTGGTCATGACCCATATACCCTTGTCATCTTCGGTCACCGGAGTTACCGCGTACATTTTCTCGGAGTGATACAGGGAATAAATCTTGTCCCCGGGCTTGGGCCCCAGTGCGACCATTGAGATACCTATGCGATCACCGTCGTTAATGTCATAGCGCAGTCTCGTTCCATCGACGTAAATTGAGGTGCTTGCAACAGCGGACCTACCGGTTAAATCTTCGAATTTGGCCTTGAGGGTGAAATGCAGGTTGTCCCGGATTACCAGTGCTTCATCGCCGTCTTCATCATCCTCGCCCAGCCCGTAAGTTACGCCATATTTATCGCATTGGCGGGCAAGCGGGCTGCGCTCGCTGTCCATATCGGATCCATCAAAATACTGGTCTTCGTCCCCGTAATACCCGTCATCCTGGTCATCGAATTCTTCCTCGTCCACGTAGGTCTCGTCGTCGAAGTCCTCGTCGTCCCCGGCAGAATCGGGCTCTTCGCCTTCCTCATCCTTACTCATGGCCTCCTTGCCTTCTTCGTAGGCTTCATCGGCAGCCTCATCGACAGCCTTGTCGGCCACCTCTTCGACAACATCCTTCAACTTGTCTTTCAACCAGCCCGCATGGACCGGCGACCCCGCGAACAGCAAGCCAAACAGACACAGTAAAATCGCAGCGAACCTGGCCATCACTTACTCCTTTTCCCTGTTAGTGTTATTCAAAGCCGGACCTGTTTTTTCTCCACTACCCTGACACCCGCATTGGCCTACCGACCCTACTGTGGGCCAATGCTGATAAAGAACCCCTTTCCGTCATTAAAAGTCTGGGGCGCGATTACCGGCAAATCGAATGTAAGCTCTTCCCAAACCCCGTTGGTCAGCACACTTGCGATGGCCTTGCTCAATTCAATTGGCGCCCGCCACATGCAAGTAAGGTCCTGGGTATTGATATCAGTTTCGTCGCTTAACACCTCGCCCTCTCCGAGTCGCAGGTGCAAAGTGGCGCCTTCACTAAAGCCACCGATCTGGAGGGTCGATACTCTTGTCGAGTCCACGCAGTCCCCGTGGAACTCGATTACAATTTTTCCGGTACCCCTGGGAGTAACTCCGTCTATCAAGTGGAAGGTGCCGGTATACATCGATGTTGCACCTTCGTAGCTCAGGGAGCTCGTTAAAAAATATTCTGCATCGCCGGGACAGTTTTCATGGGCGCTCAACGGTAGGCACGCAAGCAGCGCCGGGAAAAAGAATCGTACGAAATTTTTGAGGCTCACAGCCCTGAGCCTGTAACGACTTTCAGCTTTCACAATCCCTCCGACAATTCTTTTTTTTGTTCGCGCGTCCCGCACAAACCAGGCTTCGGCATCTGGCATTTTTCCTTTGTTAGCTAATTCAGTTTAGTAAATATTTTTCGTATTTCAATTTAGATCATGTCGACTTTCAGAGCGGATTAAGATTGCGCCGGACACCGCAAACTGGCAGGAAACTGAATTCGATAGCGCAACTATGCAGCCGCGAACCGGGGAGTTATTCAAGGGAACCCGCTGCAATCAAAGAACCTGCCCGAACTGCCTCGGAAAATACCTAGTGTCGCTAGCGGTTCAATGCTCTAGAAGAGTAATGATCGAGCAAAAAATCCAGACCTGACCCAGGAGGACGACCATGAAAATATGGCGCACGACTGCAATTTCCGTATTCATGCTCTGGAGTGTCGGGGCTTGGGCGGGTGACGACATTCCTGCCGATTACCAGGCGGCAATAGATACAGCGAATGTTCCGGCTTATCCCGGCTCAGTATTTTGCACCGGCGACCCCGCAAGCGGTATGCGACTGGCCACCAGCGATAGCGTGGAAACTGTCAGAAAATGGTATCGCTCCCAATTGCCTGACTGGAACACCTACGAGGGATATGGAAGCTGGATCCTGCACGCGGGTCCTGCGGACGCCGGCATGACGGACATATTCAGCAGCTTCCAGGTGAGCATTACCGAGAATCCCGAACTGCCAAACTGGCACGCCCTGTCTTCAGACATGACGACCGAAATAGTCATCGCCTTGATGGAGCCGCCAGAGTAGTAGTTAAAAGTCCGGCGGAACAGGGCATCGGAGTCCCAGGCACTATTTCGAACTGCGACGGTAAATAGGCACAATCCGGGGTCCCGGGAGCGGGGCCGCTTGGTTAGGCTTGAACCAAACTGATTGGGGCGCACAGGGTTTCTTAGCCGATTTCGGGGTGGCCCGGCGCCTGATTTTATCTACCCCTGGGAGCGAATAGCGTGAGCCATAAAGTACTGATCATGGGCGCGGCAGGCCGCGATTTTCATGTTTTTAATACCTGTTACCGGGACAATGAGGATATTGAGGTTGTCGCCTTTACCGCGACCCAAATCCCACACATTGACGACCGACGCTACCCGGCGGCACTGGCCGGCCCGCTTTACCCGGACGGCATCAAGATTTACCCGGAGGAGAACCTCTCCACACTCATAAAAGAAAAGAGCGTCGACGAGGTGATATTCGCCTATTCCGACGTAAGCCTGGGCTACGTGGAGGAACGCAAAAAACTGGTCGAATCCCTGGGTGCGAAATTCTCCACCTATGACGTGGATGCCACCATGCTGCCCTCCATTCGTCCGGTGGTCGCGGTCTGCGCAACCCGCACCGGTTGCGGAAAGAGCCAGACGTCACGTCGCGTGATGGACATCTTGAAAGAACAGGGCAAGAAAGTCGTGGTGGTTCGTCACCCCATGCCCTACGGCGACCTGGCTGCCCAGGCAGTGCAGCGATTCGCGACCTTTGAGGACCTGAATATCCACGAGTGCACCATTGAAGAACGCGAAGAGTATGAGCCGCATATTCAAAACGGATTCGTGGTTTACGCAGGTGTGGACTACAAGGCTATTCTGGAGCAGGCCGAGCAAGAAGCCGATGTGGTGATATGGGACGGCGGAAACAATGACACGCCTTTCTACAAACCTGATCTTTGGATCACGGTTACCGATCCCCATCGCGCCGGCCACGAACTGGAGTATTTCCCCGGCACCGAGAACTTCACCCGCGCCGATATGCTGATCATCAACAAGATCGATTCAGCTCAACCCGACGGCATTGCCGCAATCGAGGAAAACGCCCGGAAACTGAACCCCACCGCCACGGTAGTTCGCGCTCGCTCACCCTTAAGCGTGCCAAGTTCCGATTTCATTCGCGGAAAGCGTGTGCTGGCCGTAGAAGATGGCCCCACCCTCACCCATGGCGGGATGAAGTTTGGTGCCGCAGTGGTTGCCGCAAGGATGTACGGCGCCCAGGAATTGGTAGACCCCAGGCCCTGGGCAGTTGGCGAGATTGCCGAGACATTCAAAAAGTATCCGGATATTGGCCCGCTGCTGCCGGCCATGGGTTATGGCGACGTACAGGTAATGGACCTGGAAACCACCATCAACGCCGTTGACTGTGACATGGTGCTGGTGGGCACGCCCATCAGTCTTGCCAGGATTATCGACATCGAGAAGCCCTCTTTGCGTGTCACCTATCGCCTGGCCGAGGAAGGCACCGCCCTGGCAGACGCATTATCCAACCTCAGCACTGATCCAGAGAAGGTGAACGCAGCCTAGACAGTCATTCAAGCCAAAAACCGGGGCCGGGACCTGCTCACAGGGTTCCGGCCTTTTTTTTGCTGCCCGGTCCATTCAGCGTTTATTCAGCAAGCAAGGGCTCTAATGGAGTCAACAAAGAATATTGGATGAAATGGAGGACAGGATCATGGGGACAGGCAAACAACTAAGACGCATTCTGGCAATGGCGTTGCTTACAGGAATCCTGGCGGGACCGCTGCAGGCCGCGCAGCCCGCAGCCGCTGACGATCAGTCGGATGAGCAGCGTGTAAGCAATACCGTGGGCTACCTGAAATCCGATTCCGACGCAGCTTTAGCGGGCATTCGAAAAGAAGCCCGCCATCCTGCCCTGATCCTGGGGTCCCGCAAAACAGCCTCTGAGGGCAGACGGGTGTCGGGCAAAACAGGGACTCCCTCAGCGATTATTTCCCAGAACATCAATGATGATTTCTGGTTCTACGATGCCTGGGTATCCCTGTCCTACGACCAGGACTGGGATGGGTATTACACCGACATCACGCTTACCTTCGACGCCGATACGTACTACAGCATGGCGGATGTCTTTGCAGTGGTGTACCTGAGTTACCAGGGCGGAGCCTGGAATGAGATCGCCTATACCGAGGATTTCACGATCTTTGGAGAACTCGCCTCGGATGAGTATGTCATCGAGACCACGCTGGCATCGGGCTATCCCACTGGCGACTATGACATCCTGATTGAGTTGTACGACGCCTACACCGGTTACCTGGTAGCAGACATGGGTCCCGAGTACACCCAGCTCAGTTACCTGCCACTGGAGGACGTTGT
>JAOTSW010000155.1 GCA_029864735.1 Chromatiales bacterium
CATCACGGCGTGGACCATGCCGCCACCGGTCGACGTCTTGAATACGCAAGCTTGCTGGAAAAAGCGGCTACCCTGGCGTTACCGGAAGCACCGAGTCTGAAACCGGCCAGTGAATTTCGCTACATTGGCAAGCCCGCCCGCGGCGTGGATAACGAGGCCATCGTCACCGGCAAGGCCTCCTACGGAATAGATGTCAGGTTGCCGGGCATGAAATACGCCTGTGTTGCGCGGGCTCCGGTATTTGATGCCCGGATACGTGCTTACAAGATTGATGCTGCCCTGGCGGTACCCGGTGTCAGCGCCTGTTGTCACATTCCCTTCTCACCCCACGTGCGGAACATGCGGCCGGAGGAAGGTGTTGCTGTGGTGGCCGACAGCAGTTGGGCGGCCATGAGTGGACGCGATGCCTTGCAGATTGACTGGGACCTGGGCGGGAACGCGGACTACAACACTGCCGATTACCGGGAGCAACTCAAGGCAAGTGTCGCCAAGCCTGGCAAGGCGCACCTGGCGCGTGGGGATGTAAACGCCACCCTGGCCGGTGAGGGCATCCTGGTGGAGGCGATGTATGAGACCCCCATGCTGGCCCATGCCCCCATGGAACCGCCGGTGGCCACGGCCTGGGTGAAAGACAACGGCGACTGTGAGTTGTGGGTGCCTGCCCAGGACTCCCAGGACACGCGAAGCCAGGTGGCGGAATGGCTGGATATTGATCCGGCCCGGGTGACGGTCAACATCACCTTGCTTGGTGGGGGCTTCGGTCGCAAATCCCAGATCGATTTCATCCTGGAAGCGGTGGAAGTCTCCCGCCAGGTCAAGGGCCCGGTAAAGCTGCAATGGACCCGAGAGGATGACATTCGCCATTGCTATTTCAATGCCGAGGCGGTGCAGTCCATGCGCGCCAGGCTGGGCGAGGACGGTCTTCCCACGGGTTGGCTGATGCGTTCGGCTTATCCTTCCATCGACTGGATGTATGAGCCCGGCCAGGATGAGCCCAGGCCCTGGGAAGTCGGTATGGGTTTGACCAATATGCCCTTCGATGTTCCCAATGTGAGTGTGGAGGGCTGCAAGGCGCCTATCCCCATCCGAATAGGCTGGTTGCGCTCGGTGTGCAATGTCTGGCATGCCTTTGCCATCAACAGTTTTGTGGATGAACTGGCCGAAGCAGCAGGCCAGGACCCGGCGCAATACAGGCTGAAGTTGCTGGGCGAGGATCGGATTTTTCCTGCGCCCAATGAGCCCCAGCCCGCCGGTTATGACTTCAACGGGACAACGGTAGATACCGGCCGTTACCGGCGCGTGCTCGAGTTGGCGTTGGGCAAGACCGATTGGGGCAAGGCGCTACCGGCAGGACATTTCCGCGGCCTGGCCGTGCACAACAGTTTCTACAGTTATACCGCCACCGTGGTGGAGATCGCCCTTGATGATAACGACGGATTCAAGGTGGTCAGTGTGGACACCGCAGTGGACTGCGGCCGGGTGGTGAATCCCGAGGGCGTGCAGCAGCAGGTCGAGGGCTCAGCGATTTTTGGTCTGACACTGGCTATGTATGGTGAACTCACTGCCCGGGACGGCAAGGTGGAACAGAGCAACTTCCACAACTACCGGATCATGCGTATCAATGAAGCGCCGGCGAAGATTCGTGCACACATCGTGGACAGTGATGCACCGCCATCAGGCATCGGCGAGCCGCCGACGCCCATCATTGCCCCGGCGCTTGCCGCGGCTTTGCATGCGGCCAGCGGTCAGCGGTTTCGAAACTTGCCCTTGTTGAAGTCCTGGCAGGACTGGCGCAAGGCCCAGGGGTGAGGCGGACCCGGGGTGACCCGGGCTCCGGATACTCCCTGGCTAACCACTGGGGAATCCCTGGGAGGTCCTAGTACAGGTCCTGGACCTGGGCCCGGTATTCTTCCAGTTCCTGGATGCGACGGGTACGCTCGATTTCCAGGTTTTTGATTTCCTCTTCCAGTTCGCCCTGGTGCTTGGCCAGGTCCCACATTTCTTTCAGCAGCAGAACCCGGTCTTCCTTGCTGGTGTCGCCGGAAATGATCAGGGCTTCATTCTCGGTCAGGGTTTGCTTGATGGTCTCGATTTCGCCGTGCCTGCTGCGGATGGTGGACTCGATGGTGTTCACCCGGCCCTGGTAGCGATACAGTTCGCGACCGTCCCGGTAGGCCGCCAGGAAATCTGTTTCCAGGTTACCGGGACACACACCGTTGTAGTTACTGCCTGCCGATCCCAGGTGAAAGCCGGTTAAGGGTCGGCAAAACTCCTTCAGTCCGATCGTGCGACCCGATTGGTAGGCCTCCAGGTCAGGGGTCACACCATGCTTGGCGCAGGCTTCCCGGTGCTGGCCGATCCTGTCCCCCCCGGCGCCCTGCAAGCCATCTTCATAGCCTACGATGCGCCAGTCGGCATTTCTGCATTCGTCGGCGTTCATGGTGGCACAGCCGGACATGATGCCCAGCGCCAGCAAGGTGGTGGCCAGTGCCAGTGTTTGCCTTGGAGTAATCATCGCCGATCTCCCGGTATTCATTAAATTCTTGGTAATCACTAGAAAAATTATGGCAGTCCCCAGCTTAACCGGGTGTGAACAGGCTCTCAAACCGGGGTATTAAGGGTGGAGGTGAAAAAATAAAAAGGCCCGGCGTTGCTCGTGGAGTGCCGGGCCTCGGGTTAACCCTCAATCAGCGAGATCGGGTTGCTTAATCGTCATCCTCATCCTGCTCCAGGGGTTTGAGCGTCAGGCTGGCAGAGACAAAACCGTGGTCACTTTGCCACAGGCCGGAGGCCGTCTTGTCTTTCGCCGCATCGTTAATCACGTCTGACCGGCCCATCTTGAGAGCAAAGTCGTCGTTGTTACCCCGGAACAGCACATGGTCGATACGCTCGTAAAAGTTCTCATGGGTGTTGTCCAGCGCCTCGTCATGGCAACAGGTTTCACCCGAATCCCTGCGGCCTTTGCGAAGGGTCCAGGTGTCGGTGTATCCGGCGCCGGCGAAAACCTGGTAGGGCGGATACAGAACAGGCGGCAGACCTAGTGCAGCCTGCAGTTCAACAGGTACGTCCACCGGCAAGTCATTTGGATCCGAATTCAGGTCGCCCACCAGTACCACCGGCAGGTTGCCAAAGTAGTTCGCATTCGCGAAGTCCACCGTACCCGCCAACTCCGCGGCCTGGGCGAACTGGTAAACAATGCCGAACGGACTGTCACTATTTAAGCGGGTTTCCAGGTGTGAATTCACAAACAGGTAGGAATGTCCCATGACGTTAACCGGAACCATTACATAGCCCCGGGTGAACTCAACAGTGCTGCCAGCCAGGTCGAACCCGGCGTTGCTTGCGTAACTGCCGGCGAACGGTGTGCCGGTTTGTACATCCCCACGTACCAGGATCACGTCCCTGTCGGTGAGTCGCAGGTCTGCCAGGTCGCCTGCCGCGGAGACGAACATGGGTGCTTCCACATCCGCATTGGTGACCACGCCGGCCACCCGGTAGTCAAGACCGCGTGCGCCAAGGGCGGTCATCAAGGTTTCCAGGAAATCGTAAACGGTGTTTTCAGCATTAATTTGTGTTGGATCAAAATCGCCGGTTCGATACCAACTGACTTCCTGCAGGCCGATCACATGGGGGCGGCGTTTCATGATGGTGTCGGCGATGGCCTCGGCGCGCTCCGGGAAATTCGTGGTCTGCACGGTGCCGAATACCTGGGCGACCGCTGTAGGTATTGCATAGGGATTACCGGTGTCCGCCGCCGCCTCGACAATTCTGAATATGTCTGCCCCCAGGTAGATATTGGCGGTCATGACATCAATCTTTCGAGAACCGTCATCATGCCTGTCTTTGTCGGCCCGGTGGCCGGCCAGGGCAGAGCCTGAAACCGTGAACAGACATATCGTGATGAGCAGGGTAAATAGTTTGCGGGTAGCCATAATATAAATCCCTCCCAGGTCAAACCTGGTGTTATTTGTGCGGTCCCGGCTGATCCGACCGGATCAAGGGCCACCGGCTGATTATAGTAAAGCCCCGGGGGGATTGCTAAAACCGGCCAGGCAGTAGCGACAGATTCATTGCGCCTAGAAAATGTGAGGCCTGTTGAACGGACCGGGGCCGGTGACGGCAAGTCATAATGTTTGTCGCCAATTTTCCAGTATCGGGGGTTGTTTCGACCGGCTTGCCTAGAGCCAGTCCCTTAACCGGTAATACAGCATGCCCAATGCCACCAGTTGACTGCCCAGTGCCTGTCCCAGCGGGAAGCGGTGATGGCGGACTTTCTCAAACAGGTCCAGCTGCTCCAGGGTTCCTCCCACCGCGTCGGCCATGATTTCTCCGGCGACATGGGTGAAGTTCACGCCGTGACCGGAATATCCCTGGGTGTAGAACACATTGGACGAGATTCGCCCCATAGCGGGTACCCGATTTATCACGATACCGATATTGCCGCCCCAGGCGTAATCGATCCGCTTGCCCTTGAGTTGCGGAAGGATTTTTAGCATGCGCGGCACGATGCTGGCGGTAATATCCCGGGGCTCACGACCCGAGTAGTTGCAGCGGCCGCCGAACAACAATCGTCGGTCGGCAGAGAGGCGGAAATAATCCAGCACGTAATTGGGGTCGCATACCGCCAGGTCCAGCGGATTGATCTGCCGTGCGAAGTCCTCGTCCAGGGGTTCGGTGGCAACGATGAAACTGCCGGCGGGAAACACCAGCCCCGACAACTTGCCCCGCTCCAGTGCGTGGTAGGCGTTACCGGCAAGCACCACTGCATCGGCATCTACGTGACCTGTCGCGGTGATTACCCGCGGCGTGCTTCCGTGCTGTATATCAAGCACCGGGGATTGTTCGAAAATTTCAGCTCCCAGGGAAACCGCGGCGGCCGCCTCACCCTTGCACAGGTTCAGGGGATGCAGGTGTCCGTTGTAGTGATTGATCAGTCCCCCGATGTAGGCGTCGGTGCCCAGCACCTCGCTCATCTGGTGTTTTTCCACGAGCCTGCAGGGATGGGGGAACTTGCGGCGCTGGAGTTCGGCGTATTCCTGCTCCATGGCGCGCATGTGTCGCGGCTTGATGGCCACGTCCATGTAGCCGCTTTTCAGGTCGCACTGGATGTCGTACTTGCTGACTCGCTCGTGGATGATGTCGTGGCCACGCCAGCGCATGGCCCAGACCGCGTCGGCCACCTGCTCACCGTGATGGGCGATCAGTGTGCTTTCTCCGCTGATGCCGCCGATGAGTTGCCCGCCGTTTCGACCGCTGGCGCCCCAGCCCACCCGATTGGCTTCAACCACCGCGACCTTGTAGCCACGCTCCGCCAGGGTCAGGGCCGTGGCAATTCCCGAGAAGCCGGCACCTACGACGCAGACATCTACCTTGCGGGCCCCGTTCAGCATCGGGTAGCGACTCAGGTCGTTGGCGGTGGCGGCGTAATACGACGGGCAGTGTTCTTGTTGTTGATAGCGGTTTGGCGGCATAGGAGCGTTTTCTTCTCAATGTGCTTGGGGCCATTCTAGCCACGGCGCTCGATAATTGAAAAACCGCCATGTGTCCGGGGTGGAAGCAACTTGCTGCGCCATTATCTGAAATCATTCTAATTTCTGCTAAGCTGTTTGCGTCACTTTCCGAGCAACAATAATCATGAACGGATTCTTCGGCGAATTGGGACGACGCAACGTGGTGCGCATGGGCGCGCTCTACGCCGTGGGTGGTTGGCTGACACTGCAGGTAGCGGATGTGCTGTTCGGCGCATTGAGTCTGCCCGAGTGGAGCCTGCGCATGGTGCTGGGCATGCTCATCCTCGGTTTCCCCGTGGTGCTGATATTTGCCTGGGTGTATGAGATGACCCCCGAGGGACTCAAGCGCGAGTCCGACGTG
>JAOTSW010000156.1 GCA_029864735.1 Chromatiales bacterium
AGCTTGAACGCGACTTGCCGCCAGATGATTCACGCCGGGATTCCTGTCTTGGGGCGGGACGGCTTTCAGATTTCACCTCGGGCTGACTCCGGGGAGCAGGCTCTGATCTTACTTGAGGAGCAGGCTCTGATCTTACTTGAGGAGCAGGCTGCGACCTTGCCTGGGGGGCAGCCGATTGTTCCCTGGTGCTCCTGGGAGAAGTATTACTGGCTTGTCCCCTGTAGGCCTCACGGGAGGCGGATGAATTCACAACCTGGTTCCTGCCTTGACTTGCAACTGCACGGCCACCCGTATTGCCGTATTCATTGCGGGTGCCAGGTTGCCGGTTATCCTGCTGCAAACTCTGCCTCACCTGGTTGCCGATCTGCGAGGAGCGACTGGCATCCGGATTATTGTTTGACCGTGAACGCGCATCGCTGCCCTGGCTACGCACCTGGCGCTGGCGGGTATCCTGCTCAAGTTCCTGGCGCAGCTGTCGCTGAAGCTGAACCGAATCCCCGGTGTTGCGGTTCGAGGCCACGCGGGCACTTCTGCCCCCCGTGTTTGTCGCCGAATTGCTTCGCTGGGTAGTCAGTGACTCATCCTGCCTTTGGGCCCGGGCTGTGCTGGCGGACTCCTTTCCAGGACGACGCCATGAACGCTGGTCGCGACTGTTGCCGTTCACCGCGTAGCCTTGATTACGACCTGAGTCTGCGGTCAGCTGCCTTTCCTTCCAGCCGGCACCCCGGGTCTCAGTGCCACGGGAAACACGCGAATCCGAGCTTCGCACCTGCCTCAGACTGCTGTCCTGTGCCAGGGCACTGCGGTACTCCGAAGAGATCTGGGCCGTGGAACGATTGCGAGTAGAGCCACCACGCACCCGGTTGCCATCCACTCTGCTAGCGCTTCTTCCCGACGCACTCCATCGAACCGGCCTGGAACCGTGGCGATTCTGAGATACCCAGCGATCCCCGCCGGAATACCGGTCATGCCGATCGTAGTTGGCGCGGTAAGGAGCCGGACGCACAGGATTTCTGGCAGGCGGGTAATAACGCGTGTAATGACGCGGGTAATAGTAGTGACTGTAGTAAGGGTGACTGGGATAGTAATAATGATGTTGGTGTATGTAGTGACTGTGCCAGCCGATAGTGAAGGCCGTGGTCACGCCCCAGAAATATCCAGAAGAGAATGAATACCCGTAAGGATAGGGGTAGTAATAAACCGGGTAGGCATAGGGGTAGTAGTGATAGACGGGTGCGCGCTGAACCACCACCACCTGGGCGGGTTCGTAATAGGGCACGTAAATCACCTCGGGATCCGCCGGGGTAATCTCGATGACATCCTCTGCGACCACCACGTTCTGGTGATCATCACTCTTGAGATTGCCGGCTGCATACGCCTGGTCCCTGAATCCACCGATTGCCTGCACAACATCGGCCTGCTGATTCAACACCGCATTGCCCAGCTGCCAGGTCCAGGTCAGGTCGTCATTCATCATCGTGACGACCTCGGGATAGTTCAGCAAGGCAACCACAGAGTCATCCCAGTCTTCATCGGGCTCCAGGCTGGAATCATTTTCCAGGCGCTCCAGGAAATCTGCCGCCTGGGCAATCTGCAGCGGATAGGTCGCGGCAGGCAAGACAATCGCCACCAGGTCGTCCGGATACAGGGCGATGGGGCCCACCAGCTCAGCCAATTCCTCGGCGCTCAGCAACTCGGTCCCCGCCTGGTCCTCCAGCACGACAGTTGGCTCGGCCACATACTCCGGGTCCTCCTGGGCTTGCAGGGACTGGGGCCCGGACAGCAGTATCCCAAGAACAGGCAAAATGCCATATATCTTATATTTTTCAATTAGTTGCATAATTTTTCGCATTTCGTCCTCCCGGGTTTCGCCGCGCCTCATGCACGCGGCATCTTCCACCGTTGAGCCCAAGATACACCCTCTTAGCTGAACAGAGGCTGAATCCCCCGGATTTGGCCGTTAACGCCTCTGTGGCCGCGTCGAGGGGCCGGTACAGAGTGAGAAAGGCAAATCAGCACCTGGCCACTACCAAGGCCAACCCGGGTTTACCCTTCCAGCGAAAGCGTCTTGTCTAGAACCACCACCATTTCTTGCCCAGTTTATCCTTGCACTTGCCATACTGGGCCGCGTAGTTGCGCCCCCTGGCATCCACTTTCCGGGCAATTTTCAGCAGCCAGGGCTTCTTGTTATGGGTACCCCGTGAGAAGCCGCCTCGTCCCTCGTGATAGTTCAGGTACTGATTATAGGTATCCCACTTGGAAGTGCCGTTTACCTGGTGAGTCTTGTAGATATACCACTGCACGAAGTCCACGGCATCGGCGAAGTCATCCCGGTCCCTGTCATTGAATACCCAGCCGGTCTCACGCTCATAATCTTTCCATGCCTCGGTCTTCGCCTGGGAGTACCCATAGGCAGAACTACCTCTTCCGTAGGGTATGAATCCAAGAAAATAACGCATGGGCGGACGGGCATCATGTTTGAAACCAGACTCCTGGTACATGATGGCCATTGGCACATGAACCGGCGCCCCCCACCGCTTGGACGCTTTCAGAGATGCCTTGTACCAGTCCTTGTTCTCCTTGAAGATCGCGCACAGATTATCCGGGTCCTGGGGCGGCGCGGTGGCACAGCCAGCCAGCAATCCGATCAGCAACAGACCTGCAATCATCCGGATAATCTTCAGGCGCAAAGGCATTTGTTCTCCTTAATTTTCCCGCCAGGTCAATGTCCAACGGTGAAATAGGTAATGCTAAAAAGATTTCCGATGGTACCCGGCTCGAAGCCGCGTACACGAATTCAAGATTGTATCGGCGTCACTATGTTCTCACCCGCCATAATTGGCGACAAGCACTCATCCCCCCCGGCGATGACCGGAAAAATGAAGGCCGGCAAGCCATGAAGACAACCTTGGCCGGCAGAACCCATCATCCCTTTGTTTCCAGCATTTAAAGGAAGACACTCTAGAAACCGCGGCATCACGCGAATGCTGGATGTCCATGCAGCGACTCTAACTGAGTGTCCCGGGCCATGCGGAGCGATTCTCCGGCCCACTCATCATGAATAAATTTCTGGCGCTGAATGATTTATTTTGCAGGTGAATTACTCGAATTCAAGACTGTTTCCCCTGCCTGAAAAAGCTGTCAGTCCTGCAAAGATTTCCGCTCATTGCCTACCCGGGTCCAGCCTACCCAGGTCCCTGTTATTCCTCGAGAAACCGGCTATTTTGACCAAAATAGACCATGCCAGATTACCATGACTGTGATGAGGGAAAGCCACGATAGGAATAGCAACCCGGGAGGAACAAAATTAGACCGTGGCCAATACTCCTAAGTGAGAATAAATCATGAGAAGGACACTCACCACAGCACTCGCCGCGATCTCGCTGCTTCTTTGCTCCCAGATTGCCAGCGCCCAGACTCTTGAAGAAATGATCAGCCTGGCCAATGAGGGAATTCCAAGTTACCAGTGCATGCTCGGTTACAAATACCTGGATGGCGATGGTGTTGAGAAGAACGTCCCCGAAGCCGTCAAGTGGTTCAAGTTGGCGGCAGGTAACGGAGACGTTTACGCAGCCTACACGCTTGGTAAAACCTTCCATGGAGGCGACGGCATACCGCAGGATTACGCTGAAGCCATGCAGTGGTTCCGGCTTGCAGCCGAAATGGGCGATGCAAATTCCCAGTACCACGTGGCCGAGATGTATCAGTCTGGCACCGGAGTTGAGAAAGATTACGTTGCAGCCTACGCCTGGCTGAGCCTGGCCATTGGAAACGGCGCCAACAAGCGCGGCATTAGAGACAATCTGGAACGCGACATGAATGTCAGCCAGATTGCAGAGGCGAAGTCGCTTGCAGAATCTCTGGAGGCCAGTTTCCACTGACCCTGCAAGATAGGGGTCCAGACAATCTCCCATGGCAGCTCGCCGTGGCGAGGATTGCCTGTGCCTGGAGCGCCGGGCAAATGGCCCGCTAATCCGTATGTTCCACGATTACCTCACCGCGCGGGCATAGGCCATTCTGGAACCCAGTCCTGACCATCGGGCGTTGTGAGGGTTCCGGTTTGACAGCATCTAAAAGCATCACGGACTTCCTGGCTCAAGCAGGCGCAGAGCATTCTGTGGTCAGACATCCCCATTCGGAAAGCAGCGACACGACCGCCGAAGCGGCACACATCTCCGGTGAAAAACTTGCCAAGGGCATTTTGCTAAAAGACAACCGCGGCTATGTACTGGCTGTTATCCCCGCCAGCCACGCGTTGGAAACCGGAACACTGGGACAAAAAATCCAGCGCCCTCTTGTTATGGCCTCGGAGACAGAAATCGCGCGAGTCTTTGCCGACTGCGAAGTGGGCGCCATACCCGTACTGGGGAAGGCCTACGGATTGACCACAGTGGTTGACCATGCGCTCTGCTCACTGAAGGAAATCTATTTTGAGGCCGGTGACCATGAAGCCCTGATCAAAATTTCTGGCGAAGACTTCCAGCGTTTAATGGGCGGAGCAACTTTTGTCAGTTTCAGTCACCACAAGGGATAGTGGGTCAATCGGTAATCTCTGCTAATCTGGGCTCACCACTTACTTACAGTTCGCCATGTCGTGGCGCACTCTGCTATGGAAGCCAGAAGCCGTGAAAAGAACTGCAGCATTTTTGCTTCGGCATGCCCTGGAACAGATTGGCGTGCGTTTTACTTTCGGAATTCCCGGCGTACACAACCTGGAAATTTATGATGAGCTGGCCTCATCAGAAAGTATTGAGCCCGTTCTGGTGACTCACGAAATGTGCGGCAGCTTCATGGCCGATGCGGTAAGCCGCAGCTCGGACCACATTGGAACACTGGTAGTCGTCCCCGCCGCTGGTATAACCCACAGCAGCAGTGGCATCGGCGAGGCTTTCCTGGACGGCATTCCCATGCTGGTCATCAGCGGCGGAATCCGGACAGACCTGGATAAGCGATATCAACTGCACGATGTGGATCAACAGGCCCTGCTGGCGCCGATCACCAAGGCGACATTCAGGGTGCATGACTACCGAGAGGTCATTCCAACTGTTTACGAGGCTTACCGCATTGCTACCAGTGGCGAGCCCGGCCCTGTCTACATTGAGATCCCCGCCAATCTCCAGTTATTGACCGGCGAGGTTGATGAACTGCCAAACTATCAGCCCAGTCACCCCAAACCTTCCGACCAACAGGCAATCAACGAGGCCGCCCGAAATCTGGCGGACGCAACACGACCCGGCCTGTTCGTGGGCTGGGGCGCCCGGCATGCCAAAGAACAGATAGCCAGGATTGCAGAGCTATTGGGTGCTCCGGTGGCTACTACCCTGCAAGGCCTGTCCACCCTGGCCGGGACCCACCCCATGCACACCGGAATGGGTACCGGACCCTCCTCGGTTCCCGCCGCGCAAAATGCCTTTGCCCAGTGTGACTGCATGCTCGCCGTTGGCACCCGCTTCGCAGAAATATGTACCGGCAGCTACGGTATGCAGCCGCCTTCCAACCTGATTCACGTGGATATAAACCCGAATGTGTTCGACGTGAACTACCCCTCTGCCCTGAGCATAGAGGGCGACGCCAAGGAGGTGCTGACCCACCTGCTTGCAGAACTGGAGCGCATCGTGGGAACCCCGCGTGACAGTAGCGACCTGGTCGCGGCAATTGCCAAAGACAAACAGGCTTATCGCAAGAAGTGGTTGGATCACGACAGCAAGGATAGGGTAAATCCAGCGGTGTTGTTTGATGAAATCAATCGCCAACTGGACCGGGATGCGGTGATCGCCTGTGATGACGGCAACCATACTTTTCTCGCCGCCGAGTTGCTGACTGTCCCGGACGATGGTTTATTCA
>JAOTSW010000001.1 GCA_029864735.1 Chromatiales bacterium
TTCGCATTAAAAAAGCCGGCGGTATTCAGCCGGCTTTATTTAAGCGTCGAAAGTATGGGTAATTCCGGAAATTTATTACTCGAGGGAAATCCGGGCCCCGATGCCAACGCCCACAATGCTGTCGATCTTTTTCTCGATTTGAAAAAAATCCATGGCCGGCACGTCTCCTCGCTCCCCCGGCCGGATCAATAGCGCCCGGAGGACTTGTAGAAGTAGCGGGTCATCTCGACGTGCTGCATGTTCATCTTGCGCACGATATGGTGGGCGGCGCGTACGATGGTGCGCATGACCTGGTAAACCACTTTTGGATGAGTATCCAGCAGCGCTTCAAGATCTCCGCGGGAGATACTGATGACCTCACAGGGAGTCAACGCCCTGAGGCCTACCGCGTGAGGTGCCCCGTCAACAAAACTCATTTCACCCGCCAGGTCCCCCGGTGTCAGCACGGCAAGGGTAACCGGCTCTGATCCCAGTGAGGGAGCTATGACTTCCAGTTTGCCCGTGACAAGAATATGCAGGGAATCATCCAGGTGACCGGCCTCCATGAGGAATTCCTCTGCCTGCAAATCCCGGGTGCTGACGCTTTGTGAAAGAACTTCCAGTGCCTGGGCGTCCAGTTCGTCGCTCAGCCGTGACTTTTCCAGGTATGCCCTTGCTTTCTCTGGGCTTATTTTTTGTGTTGTGGACATAGCCTGTTCTCCATGGGGGTTGGGCGGGTAGGTAAGCCTAGTCTCGGCAAGCTGGCTTATGGCGGCAAGCGTGGATTACCGAGATGCACGTTTCATAAAACACCCTAAATTCAAACTGTTAACGGAACCCTCCCGAAGGCCTTCCCATCGATGCCCGGTCCGTGAAGCCATTCCGGGTCCATCAGGTCAGCCCGGGGTTCAGGTCTTCGCGGCCGCCTCAAGTTCGCGCTGGATGTATTCCTGGATAAGACCATCAAGGATATCCAGTGACACCGAACCACTGCGAAGGATTTCATCATGGAATCTTCGCAGGTTAAAGTTCGTGCCCAGTTGCTCCTCTGCCTGTTTTCGAAGCGCCTTGATCTTCAGTTCCCCCAGCTTGTAGGAAAGCGCCTGGCCGGGCCATGAAATATAGCGATCGATTTCTGTGGTGACCTCGTGGATAGACAGGGCGGTGTTGCCGGCCAGGTAGTCCAGGGCCTGTTGCCGTGTCCAGCTTTTGGCATGCAGTCCGGTATCCACCACCAGGCGGCAAGCCCGCCACATTTCGTAGGTCAGGCGGCCAAAGTTGCTGTAGGGGTCAGGGTACATACCCGCCTCGATGCCCAGGAACTCGGAGTACAGGCCCCATCCCTCGCCGTAGGCAGAGATGTAGTCGAACTTGCGAAAGTTGGGCTGCTCGCCCTGTTCGGCGGCCAGTGCGCCCTGCAGGTGATGGCCGGGCACCGCCTCGTGCAGGGACAGGGCCGGCAGTGCGTACAGGGGGCGAGACTTCAGGTCATAGGTGTTGACCCAGTACTGGCCCGGGCGAGTGCTGTCCCGGGGTGCAGGCACGTAGCGCCCGGCGGTGTACTTGGGCGCGATGTTCGCCGGCACCGGGTTTACCGTGTAGGGCTGCCTGGGCAGCACAGTGAACAGGGAAGGCAGCTTGCCGTCCATGGTCTTGGCAATCCAGGCCGCTTCCTTGAGCAGTTGCTCGGGGGTTTCGGCATAGAACTGTGGATCGCTACGCAAGAAAGCGAGGAAGTCCGCGAAGCTACCCTCGAACTTCACATCCTTGATGATCTGTTCCATTTCGGCGCGAATTCGAGCCACTTCTTTCAGACCGATCTGGTGAATTTCGTCGGCGCTTAAATCCAGTGTGGTGTAGTCGCGAATCTGCTGATCGTAATAAGCCTCGCCATCAGGCATGTCGTAGGCGCCCAGTGTCTCCCGGGTCCCGGGAATGTACTCCTCGGTCATGAATCTCAGGAATTTGGCATAGCCAGGCACCACTGCGTCGAGGATGGCCTCGGCGCCTTGTGCCCTCAGGCGCTGCCGGTCAGTTTCAGAAACAGCGGCAGGAAAGTTTTCGAAAGGACCCCAGAAGCGGCTGTCCTGCGCGGTCCCGGCAAGCATGGGGCGCAGCATATCTTCGTAACCCTGGAGGATCACCCGGGGCTGAGAAAAGCCGCGGGCCATCCCGGCACGCATATTGGTAATGTGCTGTTCCACCAGTGCGGGCCAGCCGCGCATGCGGCTGATGTAATTCTCGTAATCGGTGGTGCTATTGAAAGGAATGAAGTCAGGCAGTCGCGCGAAGTTGGTATGGAAGCCCTCGTCCACCAGTATTGGAATCTGGTAGCCGCGGAACTCGATATTGCGGACCATGCTTTTCAGCTGACGCTCGAATAACAAATAATTGATCTTGTCTTCGCCGGTCAGCGAGCCGATGTCTATCTGGTGCAGTTCGTCCAGGATTCCACGCCAGAAATCCACGCGTCTCAGCTGGTCTTCCTCGGCAACCGACCCAAGCTTGTCATAAGCCCCAGGTGAGCCGGTGTAGCTGGCCATTGTAGGAAACTCGGCCATCCGGAATTCCCAGTCTTTGTCGAACAACGCCTGTAAGCGCTGCTGATCCGAACCGGGTTGGGCGGACAGCGAATTGGCCAGGAGGCCCAGGGCGGCAGCGAGGATGAGAATTGACCTTTTCATGGGCGACTCCGATTCGAAAAACGTACGCAGGACCGAGACCTGCTTGAATTGCCGGCGTGAATCAGGCTTTCCAGAACGCCGGTGTAAAGATTACAAAAATAGTAAATATTTCCAGCCGGCCCAACAACATTGCGCCGGAAAGCATCCACTTCTGTATTGCTGTGACGGTGACGAAATTGGCTGACACTTCCCCCAGGCCCGGGCCCAGGTTATTCAAACAGGTTGTGACCGCACTGAAGGCGGTGAGTTGATCCATGCCTCCCTGCATCAGTAGCAACATCAACAAGGCGAAGGCGGTGACATAGATCGCGAAATAGGCCCAAACGGTTTGCACTATCTTGTTGGGGACGGTCTTGCCGTCCAGGGTCAGTGGGCGCACCAGGTTCGGGTGCACCAGGCGCTTGACTTCGATACCTGCCTGTTTTGCCAGGACCACCACGCGGATGACCTTCATACCCCCTGCGGTGGATCCGGCGCAGCCTCCAACAAAGCTGATGAACATCAGCAGTATCGGGAGCATCAACGGCCAGACGGAAAAGTCGCTGATACCGAAGCCGGTGCTGGTGACCACTGACACAACCTGGAAAATACCAAAGCGCAGCGTGTGAGTAACACTGCCGTAGTGTCCATCCTCATGCAGCACCCAGGCGATAATCAACGAGGTCACAATCACCAGGGCAATCAGTGCCCTGGCTTCTTCATTGCGCAGGTAGGCACCCAGGTCACGTTTTCGCCACACCAGGAAATGCAGGCTGAAATTCATGGCGCCTGCCATCATGAATATCACCGCGACGGTCTCGATCATCGGACTGTCAAAATAGGCCAGGCTGGCATCGTGTGTGGAGAAACCGCCGGTAGATACCGTGGCGAAACTGTGGGCCATTGCGTCAAACGGGGTCATGCCGGCCAGCCAGTAACACACCGCACAGGCCACGGTGATGACCAGGTAAAGTGTCCAGACCACCTGGGCAGTGCGGCGAATCCGGGGAGTGAGCTGGTTCTCCTTGACCGGTCCGGGAGTCTCTGCCTTGAGTAGTTGAGTCCCACCCACGCCCAGCATGGGTAGCAGGGCAATGGCAGAAATGATTACCCCAATACCCCCCAGCCACTGTAGCTCGGCGCGATAAAACAGAATAGACATTGGCAGTGTGTCAAGGCCGACAATGGTTGTGGCGCCGGTAGTAGTGAACGCCGAGGTGGATTCAAATACCGAATTGGCCAGGCTCATATCCAGGCATACAATAAATGGCAGGGATCCCAGCAGGCTGACCACTACCCACATGAGTGTTGCGATGGCAAA
Source organism: Chromatiales bacterium (assembly GCA_029864735.1). Lineage (GTDB taxonomy): Bacteria > Pseudomonadota > Gammaproteobacteria > Steroidobacterales > BM003 > CAKZML01. Next base: position 3,964 of record JAOTSW010000001.1, read on the forward strand.
GCCATCGCGGTTACGCATGTGGTGTTCGCCTTTTCCGCTGAACAGCCAGAGGATGATTCCAATCACGGCGCAGACCGCCTGGATCAGCAGAAACTCGTCGGCCAGACCGTCCTGGTACCACAGTGCTACCAGGAGAGGCGGGGCCAGTGATGCGGCAAAAATGACCAGCAAGACACCGAGTGTTGCAGCGATGATTACAAGTTGCATAGCTGTTATCTGGTGAGCGTATCTAGCGCCGTAGTTAGTTATTGGAGTAAACGTGATGTTGCGCTTCGATCTTTTCATATGCAACCGACGAAGCTCGATACAATCTCCGGGATTACAGTAGAATTGCTACTTCAGTCGTTGCGAATTCCCGCAACGCGGCTACAGGCGGGTAATTATGTCTCTGGCAGATCTCAATCCTTACTGGCTGATCCCAGTCATCTTTTTTGCTCGCGTCGTGGACGTCTCGCTGGGTACCTTCCGATTTATTATGGTGATCCGGGGCCACCGCATGGTAGCTACTGTGGTGGGGTTCATCGAGAGCATGATCTGGATACTCGCCGTCGGCGGGGTGATTTCGCACCTTGATCAGTGGTACCTGGTGGCAGCGTATGCCGGCGGATTCGCAGCCGGCAACTGGGTGGGGATCTGGCTGGAGTCCCGGGCGGCAATCGGGACTGAACTGGTTCGCGCGATTTCCCGCAACAGTGAAAACCTGTTGGCCGGAACCTTGCGTGATAACGGGTATCGCCCGGTCAGGCTCACCGGCAGTGGTGCCGGAGATCATCCGGTGGAAGTCGTCCTGGTCGTGGCCAGACGGCGCAAGGTTCCGGAGCTGGTGAAGTTGATTCACGAGGCGGACCCCGATGCTATCTATACGGTCTCGGACATCAAGACCGTCCACGACACGGATCCCGACCTGGTCTCGGGGTTCAAGGACCTTGCCTGGCCAAAGCGGGTTCGCCGCAAGTAAGCAGTGATTCCTCCTTATTTGGAAGTGGCTCAGCCTGTGAGCCTCCGTGGGACGTAGTGTTGGAGGCAACACTGGAAATGGAGGCTCTCAATGGACATGATCGAAACAGTAATAGTCAGTCTTGCCGGCATTGCCGTCATTGGCCTGGGCGGCCCGCGACTGGAGGCGATTCAAAGTTATGCAGCCAGTCGTTGCCAGCCGCCAGAGCAGGTCCTGGAATGCCAGGAGCGACAATGGGAGGGGTATTGCGCACCCGCCTGCCCGGTGGAGTGATCCAAGGCCGGCGGTGACTGTCCCGGTCCGAGCCATCAGTGCTACTCTTGGGGAAAGACAAAACAATCACCCCGGGGGATACATGGATCGCTTCTTACCTTGGCTGTTTCTGATGCTGTTCGCTGCCTCAGCAAACGCGGCCGATTCGCTTGCCGGATCAGAAAGTATCGAAAGTCGAACACTGGAAAATGGTCTGAAAGTTATTGTCTGGCCCGACCAGGATATTCCCAATCTTGCCTGGTACCACTGGGTGCGGGCAGGCGCTCGAAACGAGTACCCGGGAATCACGGGTCTGTCCCACTTTTTTGAACACATGATGTTTAACGGCACCAGTAAGCGGAAGCCCGGGGAATTCGACCGCATCATGGAAGCAAACGGTGGTGCAAACAATGCGTACACATCCAGTGATGTGACGGTGTATACCGACTGGGTTCCACGCTCGGCGCTGGAATTGAACTTCGACCTGGAGAGCGATCGCTTTCAAAACCTGGCCTTTGTAGAGGAGGTGGTGAACAGCGAGCGGGGCGTGGTGTACTCGGAGCGACGTTCCTCGGTGGATAACCAGAGCTTCCGAAAGTTGCATGAACAGGTAAATGCCACGGCGTTTATCGCTCATCCCTACCAGTTCCCGGTCATAGGCTGGCCCTCGGATATCGAGAACTGGAAAATGGAAGACCTGCAGCAGTACTTCCAGACTTACTACGCCCCAAATAACACCACTTTGGTGATTGTTGGCGCCGTAGAGCCCAAGCAGGTGTTTGAGCTGGCCGAAGAATATTTCGGTCCCATTTCTGCCCAGCCGGCGCCGGAACCGGTGCGCACGGTGGAGCCCAAGCAGGTGGGCCAGCGACGCCTGGTCATGCACGACGCGGCCCAGGCTCCGGTACTGGCCGTTGCTTTCCACATTCCCCAGGCCAATCACCCGGACACGCCTGCGCTGTCGCTCGCGATGGATGTTCTGGGGGAGGGCACGTCATCCCGACTCCACCAGCGTCTGGTGGAGCAGGAACAGTTGGCAGTTGGCGTTTTCTCATTCAAGGATGAAGGATTTGACCCTGGCCTGGCGTGGTTTTTCGTGATGCTGCCGCCGGGGGGTGATACCCAGCGCGCCGAGGACGTGCTGTTTGAGGAGTTGGGTAAGGTCGCCAGCGAAGCGGTACAGGCCAGTGAGCTTGAAAAAGCACGTAATATTCAAATGGCCAATTTCTGGCGCAAGCTGGCCACCATTGATGGCAAGGCCGATTTGCTGGGCACTTATGAGGTGTTCCACGGAGATTTTAACAAGATGCTGGATGTGCCAGAGCAGCTTGCCGGGGTTAGCCTCGAAGACATCAAGACGATTTCCTCCACGGTATTTACCCGGTCCAACAGCACGGTGGGCGTATTGATTCCCGCGGCCAACGAGCAGGAGGCAGGCGAATGAAACGCTATGCAAACTGGCAAAACAGCATTGCCGCCATCGTCCTGGTATTCCTGGTCTCCGCCAGTGCCCTGGCAGGTGACAGTATTCGGTTGCCTGACTACCAGCAGGTAGAACTCGATAACGGAATTACCCTGATATTACTTGAAAAAAGTGATGTTCCACTGGTGTCGTTCAGTGCCGCGGTGCGAGGTGGGCTGGTCAGTGAACCCGCCGACAAGAATGGCGTGGCCTCATTGCTTGCCGAACTGCTGCAAAAGGGAGCAGGGGAGCGTGATGCGGTCCAGTTCGCCGAGGCGGTGGCCGCGGTGGGTGGACGATTTAATGTGTCGGCCAACAGTGAATTTATTGGCTTGAACGGCGAGTTCATGTCCCGGGATTCAGACCTGATGATCAGCTTGTTGGCGGATGTCTTGCTCAGGCCGCGAATGGATGCAGCCGAGTTTCAGAAGATCAAGACCCGGGCTATCCAGGGCATCGCTGCCATGAAGGATGCAGATGCCAGGGGATTGATCGGCACCTATGCAGAGGCTTTCGTATTTGGGAAACATCCCTACGCAAGATCCTCCACCGGGAGTGAAGCGAGCCTGGCGCGGGTGAGTTACGAGGACGCGAAGAATTATGCGGCCAGTAACCTGGTTGCGGACCGATTGCTGCTGGTTGTCGCGGGTGATTTCAAGGCCAAGGCCATGCGCAAGCGCATTGAGAAGGCCCTGGGAGGCTGGAAGGCCGCGGGCACTGCAATTGCTCCCCTGGAAGCTGCTCCCCGGGTTCCCGGGGGCAGGGTGTTACTGGTGGACAAGCCCGGTGCGACCCAGACGTATTTCTGGATAGGCAATGTTGGCGTTAGCCGAAGTGACCCTGATGCCGTGGCAATCGAGCTGGTGAACACCCTGTTTGGTGGACGGTTTACCTCCATGCTTAACACCGCCCTGCGGATCGAGTCGGGTCTGACCTATGGGGCTCGCTCCAACCTTGCCATGCGTAGCCAGCCGGGTAGTGTTTCGATCGCCTCCTATACCGCCACGGAGACCACCATAGAGGCGGTAGACCTGGCCCTGGAGCAACTGGGAAAGGTACGTGAGAGCGGATTTGATGCCGCCTCGCTGCAATCGGGCAAAACCTATCGCCAGGGGACCTATCCCATGGGATTTGAGACTGCCAGTGACCTGGCGGGGCAGATCCTGACTCTGAAGTTTTACGGCCTGCCCGACAGCAAAGTGAATGACTACTCCAGTGACATGGATGCCGTAACCTCTGAAAAAGCCAAACAGGTTATCGCCCGAATTTATCCCCCGCGCGAAGAAATGGTGTTTGTTTTTATTGGTGACAGTCAGAAGATCAAGGACCTGGTCGGTGTGTATGGCGAGATAACCCTGATGAGTATTACTGATAGCGATTGGGTTCCCGGCGATAAATAGTTCGGGCCCTGTCCGGGTTTAAGCCGGCGAGGATTCGGCAAAGTGAGGAGTTATGAGAGTTTTTGAGAAACTTGGTCTGGCTTTGATTTGCCTGCCGACGTCACTTGCGCTCGCCCATTACACCCTTCCCGAGGATATCTTGTTCGGCACCATGGGCTTTCAGCAGCAGGCAGTGGCTGCCGGGCAACTCAGGGTTGAAGACTTGACTGCCGCCTACCTGGATCGCATCAAGGAGATTGATCGGGCGGGCCCGAGGATCAATGCCATGCTTGCCATCGCACCGGATGCCATGGACCAGGCGCGCAAAGTGGATGCGGCCAAAGACGCGTTGCCGTTACGGGGCGCCATCCTGGTAGTAAAGGACAACATTGATATGGCGGGGGGGCTGCCAACCACCGCCGGGTCCCGGGCGCTGGCGAACAACCTGGTCACCAACGATGCGCCTGTCCTGTCCCGCCTGCGCAAGGCCGGTGCGGTGATGCTGGGTAAGACTAACCTGAGTGAGTGGGCGAACTTTCGTTCCACCCGGTCCATCAGTGGCTGGAGTTCGGTGGGAGGGCAGACGGTAAACCCCCACGTGCTCAACCGCTCGGCATGCGGATCCAGTTCGGGCTCGGGCGCCGCCGTGGCAGCGGGCCTGGCAAGTGCAGCGCTGGGTACGGAAACTGATGGCTCGGTGACCTGTCCGGCCGCGGTCAACGGCATTGTGGGGTTTAAGCCCACTGTCGGACTGGTCAGTCGTAGCGGTATCGTCCCGATTTCTGCCAGCCAGGATACCGCCGGTCCAATGACCCGCAGCGTCCGCGATGCCGCCTTGCTGATGTCGGTGATGGCAGGAAGGGACGAAACAGACGCTGCCACCCGGGCCATACCAGCGGACTTTGATTTTGATTTCCCGGGCCAGTTGTCTGTTAAGGCCCTGGAAGGCAAACGCCTGGGGGTCATCTCCGGATACGTGAGCAGTCCGGCAATGGAGAAAACATTCGCCCGGGCGAGGCAGGTGCTGGAGGCGGCAGGTGCCGTCATCGTCGAGGTGGAACTTCCCAATGAAAATGACCTGGGTGATGACGAGTACCTGGTCTTGCTGGTTGAGTTCAAGGCTGGACTGAATGCTTACCTGGAATCTCACCAGCGCCCGGGCCAGGTGCGTAGCCTGGAGGAATTGATTGCATTTAACGAGGCAAATGCCGAGTCGGTCATGCCAAGGTTTGGACAGGAGATTTTCATCCTGGCCCAGGAGCAGGCGGGACTTGATGATGCCGACTACCTTGCGGCGCGGGAACGTTCCCAGCGGCTGGCGGGTCCCGAGGGGATCGACGCGGTCATGCCTGAGCATCAACTGGATGCGTTGATTGCACCAACCTGGGATCCCTCGTGGATTATTGATCCGGTAAATGGGGACATGGGTAATGGTGGCCCGGGTGGAGCACCGGCGGTGGCCGGGTATCCCCACCTGACGGTACCCATGGGCATGATCAGCGGTCTGCCGGTGGGTTTGTCCTTTATCGGAGGCCGATTTCAGGATGGGAAAATACTTGCCCTGGGTTACGCTTACGAGATCCGAAGCCATGAGGCGCAAAGGCCGGCCTACTTGCCGGAAGTGCCGTATCGCTAGTGTTCCGGGGTCGACACACGTTTGCCGATTTGTTCCTAAGATCCGCTGCCGTGGGCCGGACTTTTACGGGGCCCGCCATATCCTTGTTACATGGAAACATCAATGAATAGATATCGTCTATTGAGTCTTGTCCTGGTATTCCTGCTGGCGGGATGCCAGAAAGCGCCCCAGGATAGCGCGCAAGTCGCAGACCTGGTCTTGAATAATGGCTATGTCTACACGGTGGATGGAGCGCGGCGGGTTGCCCAGGCCCTGGCGGTCAAGGATAAGCGCATCATCGCCGTTGGCAGTGATGATGCAATTTCAAAATTCATTGGCGATGAAACCAGGATTTACGATTTGCAGGGCCGGATGGTAATGCCGGGCCTGCACGACGCCCATATCCATACATTGGGAATTATTCAGCCCGATATTTGTGACATTCGCAGCCAGGCCATGACCCTGGATGAGATGGTGCCTTTCCTGCAAGACTGTCTGGACCGTTTTCCTCTGCCGGAAGGGCAGTGGATGGCGGTGCCGCAGTGGAATTTCACCAAGGGTAACCAGCCTAGTGAAACCTACCCGACGTTGCGCGCTGCGCTGGACGCGGTATCCAGTGAACATCCGATTATTCTCTACGGAAATGATGGCCACCATGGCGCGGTGAATTCGCTGGCCTTGTCCCTCGCTACCGATTCTTCGGGCAAGCAGACAGGGCTAAATGCCGGCACCCTTGAAGGGGTGTTCGCGGACTACGCCCAGTTGGTGGCGGTGGATGCACAGGGTGAACCTACCGGCGGAGTCAACGAGGGCGCCAGGGAACTGATGCGTCCTCCGTCGGTATTCGATGTGATGCTGGGTGCCGGCGATAGCATACCCAGGTCGTTCATGGTGAAAGTCGCCGAGAAACTTGCTGCCAATGGAATCACATCGGTGCAGGACGCCGCGCTCAAACCCGATTCGCTGGCCGCGTTTGCCGACCTGGAGCGCAGCGGGAAAATGACCTTCCGACTCAGCGCTGCCTTGTTCGAGCAGCCGGAGAATTCGCAAAGCGAAGAGGGCCTCGCGCGCATCCCGGAATTCGTAGAGAAGTTCTCCCGGGCCCGGGAGAAATATTCGGGTGACGAACTGATCACGCTGCAGACAGTGAAACTGTTCGTTGATGGAGTCATCGAGGGAGATCCCCTGGCAACACCGCCGACCCTGCCCAACGCAGCGGTGCTCAGTGACTACAAGCAACCCCGGTTCAGGGTGGATGCCAAGAACCAGCGACTGGATTTTCTGGGCTATGTGGATACCAATAGCGAATTGTGTCGTTCCGTTCGTAGCTCGGATAAATATCGCGGTCACGAAGCCTCCAGTTCCTTCAACCTGGAGCACGGCTTTTTCCCCAGCCAGTGTCGGACCAACAATGGCGTGCTGGAACACAGCGAGGCGTTTATTCACAGCTTCGTGAGACAGATGACCGAGGCGGGTTTCAGCGTCCATGCACATGCTATCGGCGACCGGGCAGTCAGGGTCGCTCTTGATGCATTTGCCGAGAACAAGGAAGCTGTTGATCGAGCGGGGCTTACCCAGAGCATTGCTCATGCACAGCTGGTGCATCCGGATGACCAGAAGCGCCTGGGTGACCTGGGTATTTATATGGCCATGACTTTCGCCTGGGTCCTGCCTGACCCGGAGTACGACATTTCGGTCATTCCTTTCCTTGAGCAGGTCGGTTCCGTCAGCGAAATGTATGACCCGAATTTGTATTACATGCAAAACGTGTATCCGGCCAGGAGCGTGGTCGCTGGCGGGGGATTTGTAGTGGCAGGTAGCGATGCCCCGGTTGATACCCGCGAGCCCAGGCCTTTTGTGAACCTGCAGCAGGCGGTTACCCGCTCGGCAGACGGGATGGCCTATAACGCTTCGGAGCAGTTGAGTATTGAACAGGCAATCGATGCGTTCACGATCAACGCGGCGCGAATGTTGAAACAGTCGGACAAGGTCGGTTCCATAGAGGTCGGCAAGTTGGCGGACCTGGTGGTCCTGGATCAAAACCTGGTGGAACTGGTCGAACAGGAACAGGCGGATCATATTGCCGCTACCCAGGTCTTGATGACGGTGTTTAATGGCCGCGTAGTGTATGAATCACCGGAACTTTGAAACAGGCTCGTAGAGAGAGACCGTATGCCCAGTACCCTGGAGTTGGATGCCGCCGCACCGTCAGCGCGCCTGGACGAGCAGCGCCTGCATCTGATTGATGTCGGACCCCTGTTCGAAATCGCGGGGGGTGAGCTTGGCAAGGAGACCCGTGCCGCGGTGATTGCAAAGATTCGCAAGGCTTGCCGCGAGACGGGGTTTTTCTACATACACAACACCTGCATTTCAGACGATTTGATCGGCGCCACGCTGGAGCAGATGCATCGCTTTTTCAGTCTTGACGATAGTGATCCCGCCAAGCGGTGTGCGCTGAACGCCCTGTCTGCCGGCGGGACCGGTTGGGGGCCGATGTTTGAAGAACCCGCCTATCAACCGGCCACCGTGGCGCACCTTGAGTCCTTTGACATGAGTCCGCCCATGAGTTGGATTGGCGATGAGGATGTTGCTGCGAGCCTGGGTATCTACCCAAACCTCTGGCCGGCACTGCCAGGATTCAGAGCCGTCGCCGAGACTTACTACCTTGCCGCACGGGAACTAAGCGAGGCCTTGTTTGAGGCCCTGGCCGAGGCCATGGGCCTGACGCAGGGATTTTTCCGCAACAGGGCGACTCGCAATGCGCCCAGCACCATGCGGTTTCTTAACTACCCCGGCTCCGCTGTCCCCTCGGACCGCTCCAATGTGGGGATTGCCGCCCACACTGACTTCGAATGCTTTACCTTGATGTACCAGACCGCGCCAGGCCTGGAATTGACCGACATCAATGGCAAATGGTGGGATGCGCCTGCGAATGTAGGGCAGTTCACCGTTATCCTTGGGGACATGATGGAACGCCTGACCAACGGCGAGTTCCCGGCCACCGGACATCGAGTGGGAATTACCCCCTGGCAGCGTTATTCCATTATCCTGTTTAATGCGCTTGATGGCGATTGCGAGGTGGTTCCCCTGCCAGGATTTGCCAGCGAGGAACGTCCGCCACGTTACGCGGCGACAACCCAAAGCCGTCATATTGAAGAGGAACTTAAGCGCGCCGAAGAATTCCGGGAGTCGGAAAGGATTTCTTGAGTCGGAGGACTGTGTAATGAGAACTGCAGAACGAATGGCTGCCATACTGCTGGCGGGCCTGTTCAGCGTGGCCTTGACCGGTTGTGCCTCAAGCAAGGATAGCGATGTACAGAGCGGCGAAAAGGCCTGGTCCGCAGGGGGTAATTGCTTTTTTGCCCGAAGCGTCAGGAATTTTGAGGCCCTGAGCGACAGCGTGTTGATTATCTGGTCGCCCAGCCAGCGTTGCCCCTACAAGGTCGAAGTGGTGAGTTTTTGCCAGGGCTTGAAGACCACTAACGCCATCGCCTTTAACACCCAGGGAAGTATCTGTGGTCGGGCATCCGAGAGATTGCTGATTCGCGACATGGGTACAGACCGGTCATGCCGAATAGGCACGGTGAGGCGACTCAGTGCCCAGGAACTGGACGACCTGAGAGCCGAGTATGGCAAGCCGCCTATGGATAAAGACCCGGATAACACCACGCCTGATTGCACCGGGACGCAAAAATCCGGAGAGTGAGACTCAACGCCAGAGGCGTGGAGGAGTATAGACCGCAGGCGGGGCCTCGCGGGGAGACGCACCGGGAACGGAGAACTCATGAATCGAACTGAGCGCTTTTATCGCATCCAGAAACTGCTTTCACAACGACGGGTTGTGCCCCGCGAGGTGTTTCTTGAGGACATGGAGATTTCTCCTGCCACGTTCAAACGCGACCTGGAGTACCTGAGGGACCGCATGTCCATGCCCTTGATCTGGGACAGGGAAAAGGGCGGGTACAGGCTGGATGAGAGTGATCCGGCTCATGCAACCTTCCAATTGCCGGGGCTGTGGTTCAGCTCCGAGGAGATTTATGCACTCCTGACCATGGAGACCTTGCTGGAGACGCTTCAGCCCGGGCTCCTGGGCGCCCAGGTCAAGCCGCTGCGGAACAGAATTCGACAGATTCTGGCCGAGGGAGATCGGTCGCCGGACGACCTTGCCAGGCATATCCGTGTTCTCAGCCAGGGTGCCCGCCCGGTTGAGCCAAAACATTTCCAGACCTGCGCCACGGCATTGTTGTCGCGTCGCCGGCTTCGCATTGCCCACCACAGGCGCCAGGAAGGCGAGACCCTGGAGCGGGATGTGTCTCCCCAGCGGATGGTGCATTACCGGGATAACTGGTACCTGGATTGCTGGTGCCACCTCAGAAAGTCCCTGAGAACGTTTTCGGTGGACGCGATCGAGTCAGCCATGGTGCTGAACAAGCCAGCCACCGATATCAAGGATGAGACCCTGGACCAGGTGCTGGGAGCGGGCTTCGGGATATTCTCTGGCGCTGAAACCCAAACAGCTGTGCTGCGCTTTAATCCCAGGCGGGCCAGGTGGGTGTCACGTGAACAATGGCATCCGAACCAGGAGGGCGCTGTTGAACTGGACGGTTACTTTGTCTTGAAGGTGCCGTACAGCGATGCCCGCGAATTGTCCATGGACATTATGAAGTACGGGCCGGACGTGGAAGTGTTGGGTCCCCAGGCGCTGCGTCAACAGGTGGCGGACTTGCTGGGTAAGGCCGCGGCACTGTATGAAGCAGGTGCCGAACAAGGGCAATAACGCAGGGTTGAATTCCCAGCCTGCAGAAAAGAAAAAGGCCGGGTCGATTTCTCGGCCCGGCCTTGATTTTTTCAGTTCGACTTCAGATTAGAAGCTGTAATCGAAATTCACACCAAACACACGACCGCGTGAAGGCCATACCAGGGTGTTCACCAGGCCGTAGCCATAGGTGTTGTCACGATCGGCATTTTCCCAGCCGCGCTCGTAGAACAGCTCGTCGGCCACGTTCTCGATGTAAGCGGTGGCAGTCCAGGCCTTACCTGAATCGTAGCCTACACGCAGGTTGACTACGTTGTAGCTATCCACGGCAGTGCTTTCAAAGTTATCAGCACCTGAGTACTTCTTGCCTTCGTACTGGTGTTCCAGGGTGACGGTCATTTCACGGCTGTCGACCAGCGGGAAATGGTAGGTGGCGATGGCTGCCGAGGTAAAGCCTGGATCAAACCACAGCTTGTTACCGGTGCAGTCATCGCAGCCGCCGTCATCTATAAACTGCTGGCTTACGTTCTTGATTTCGCTATCGCTGATAGCCACGCCCCAGTACAGTTCGAAGTTCTCCATGGGGTACCAGCGGGTATCGATCTCCATGCCCTGGCCAATGGCGTTGGCCACGTTGGCCACCTGGCTGGAACCATCGGCGAAGTAGACCATCTGCAGATCATCGTAATCATAGCGATACAGCGAAATGTTGCTCTGCAGGGTGCGGTCGGATGAGCGGTACTTCATACCCACTTCGGTGCTGACCACTGTCTCGGGATCAAATGTCTTGAGCGTGGTTTCCGGATCAGCAACGTAGTCCTCATCCTCATCAACCAGGTTGAAGCCGAAGGTGGCGAAGCCGCCTGACTTGTAACCCTTGGAGATGTTGCCGTAGAAGGTCAGGTTGTCGCTGAACGCATAGGTTGCAGCAAGACGCGGGGTGAAGTCGCTCCAGTCTTGGGTGTCAGAGATAAAACCGTCGGTTTCGAATTCGAAACCGAAGTTGTTACCCAGGACGCCGCCGGAGTAGGGCACGTTGTTCTCGAAGAACTTCTCGTCATAGGTGTAACGGCCACCCAGGGTAATATCCAGTTTCTCGGATGCTGCATAGGTCAGGTCAGCGTAGATTGCATAGCCCTTGAATTCACCGTTTGCGTAGTTGTACTCGTACTTGTTGTCCAGGCCGCCTTCCAGGTCAGCAATGTCAGCTTCCCAGTACTCGGCGAACTCGGGTGTGGCACAACCCACGAACGGACCACTGAAATCATCAGCATCGGTCTGACCAATCCGGGTGCACAAGTCGTCTTCGGTGTAGATCGAAGCAAATGTGCCGTCGATGCTTTCCTTGTAAAAGCTGGCGCCCACGAACCAGAAGATATCGCCGTCAGAGGCGGAGTTCAGACGGAATTCCTGGCTGAAGTAGTCCACATCGTTATCCTGCAGGTAGTCGTCAGCCTGCAATACCGTGGCATCGTAATCTTCCAGGTAATGATATTCGAAGGTCTTGTACCCGGTGATAGAGGTCAGGGTCTGGCCGTTTGCCAGGTCCGCCTCGGCCTCCAGCGTGAAGCGCAGAATCTTGCCTTCATCAACGCTGCCGTCGCTCAGGTCAGTGGTGACCTTGTCCTTGGGCAGATCGGGGTTCGAGGTGTCCCAGTACACCGAACCGGTGCCGCTACGATCTTCGTAGAACACGGTTGCAGTGGTATCCCACATGTCGCCGGTGTAGCGAAGGGCTGCACGCACGGCACTGCGGTCGTGACCGCCCAGTTTCTTGCCGTCGTACAAGTTTTCCAGGTAGCCATCGTCTTCAAAGTGATGGCCAGAGGCGCGGAACGCCCACTTGTCATTCAGAGGAATATTGATCGTGCCGGTTATGTCGATGTGGTTGTATTCTTCCAGGCCGAGGCTGAGGTTGCCCCCAAACTCGTCGTTGGGCTTGTTGGTCCGCATGCTGACAGCGCCAGCAATGGCGTTACGACCGAAAAGAGTACCCTGGGGGCCCTTGACCACTTCAGCGCTCGCCATGTCGAAGAATGAGGAAATGGCACCACCGGTGCGGCCCTCGTACACGCCGTCCATGAAGATGCCCACAGACGGATCACCACCGATGCCGAAATCATTGGTGCTGATGCCACGAATAGACAGAGCGTCATTGAAGCTGTCTTCGGTACGGCCAGAGAAGCCGGGCGTCACGTCGGTAAGACCACGCACGTCCTCAATATTCGCTTTTTTCATCATGTCCCCGCTGAATGCGGAGACTGCAATGGGCACATCCTGAAGGCTCTGTTCTCTCTTCTGTGCGGTTACCACCACTTCTTCGATGGTCTGCTCAGCCATGGCTGCGCCGCTGATCGATGTCAGTGCGACTGCAGTAAAGCCGGCCAGCCATTTAGATTGCTGCGACATTTGGAAATTCCCCCTAAATTCGCCGACATCCAACATGGTGCCGATCGTTGTTACGTGAAACAGCTGAAACTTGGCGTTCGCAACCCTGGTGGGGCGAAAACCCTCCCGACCGTGACAAATCACGAAGTCGGCCTTATCAAACCGCGTCCTGTTGAATAATACCAAACGATTCGCTTCGGGAAACCCCTATATTCATCAGCGGTGATCCGGACAAGGACTAGACGGGGTATAGGTTAGAGCTGTTATGGGTATATTTTGCGCCCCGGGACTTTGTTGAATATATTGGACGCCCGGTGAACCCTGGGGGCATCAAAGGTAGAATATTTGGCTATGGATCCCTTTTACTGTTGGAAATGTGGCAAACAATTGCTTGATGAGCCCCTCCCCCTGGCTCGCCTTGCAGAGTGCCCCGGCTGTGGTTCGCAGTTGCATGTTTGCAGGATGTGCGAGTTTTTCGATACAGGGGTTGCCGACGCATGCAAAGAACCGGTTGCCGACCGGGTAATAGACAAGGAACGCGCAAATTTCTGTGGCTATCTGCGAGTTTCCTCCCGGGAATGGGTGGCACAAGATACCTCCATGGCTGACCAGGCGAAAAAGGATCTGGACGCTTTGTTCGGTGCTCAGTCGAATTCCGAAGCCACGCCCGCCTCCGCGGAGAGCGCCGAACTGGACGAATTGAATCGCCTTTTTGGTGACGGTCCGAGGGAGAACTAACCGGGCTGGCGCTGGGGACCGTCTATTCCGCGGCTGATGACCAACAGTGCTGCGGCAGCCACTGCGGTTAATGTTCCCGCCACGACAAATGCCACGGATTGTCCCAGCCACTGCCAGATGGCGCCGATCAATATTGCCCCCGGCAAGGCAAGCAGTCCGCAAACCAGGTGATACAGGCCATAGGCAGTACCGCGCTGCAGAGGATCGGCTGCGTCTCCCACCAGTGATCGCTCCGCCGCCTCGGTAGAGGCAAGGCTGGCGGCAAACAACAGGAACATCACCCAGGTCATCAGTTCGCTGCCATCCACCACGGCTATCAGGAACAGGGTCGCAACGCGTAAGGACCAACCGGCGATGACCACGGGAAGCCGTCCGATCTTGTCAGAGGCTGAGCCGGCCAGGTAGGACACGAAAACCTTGACCAGGCTGGCTGCGGCCCAGACCAGGGGAATGTATTCAAGCTTGATGCCGCGGCTTGCTGCCCACAGCACCAGGAAGGCCTCGGGCATAGTGGCAAGCGCCAGGGCGCCAGAGGCGATAATCAATGCCCGCAATCTGCTATCCAGCAGGGACCATTTTAGTGGTGCGTTGGATACCGCTTGGGGTTCGGCCCTGGGCAGGCCAAAGACGATCAACAGCAATACAGCGGCGCCGGGGATGACGGACATCAGAAAGACATTGCTCATTTCAATGCCTTCGCGCAGTACCAGAAATGCCACCAGCGGGCCGATCACGGCGCCAACATGGTCCATTGATCTGTGAAAACCGAAAGCTGCTCCCCGGTAGGGAGCGGCAACCGAGTTGGCAATCATCGCATCCCGGGGCGCGGTGCGCAGACCCTTGCCGAGTCGATCCAGGAAACGCATCGCCATGACGAAGGGCCAGGCCAGGGCCAGTCCAATCAAGGGACGGGCCAGGTTTGAGGAACCATAACCCCAGACCACCAGAGCCTTGGGGTTCCAGCCCTTGTCGGCCAGTCTCCCGGAAACCAGCTTCAGCACACTGGCAGTGGCCTCGGCCAACCCCTCGACCAGTCCGACGATGGCCGGTGTCGCGCCCAGGGCAACGGTCAGGAAGATCGGCAGTAGCGGGGTGATCATCTCGCTCGCCGCATCATTTAGTAATGACACCAGCGACAGAACCACCACCGTTCTTGGCAAGGCTGATTTCAATGCTTGAGTTGACATGGCGGCTTACCGGTGCCCGGAGAGGCGGTTTCCAAGTAGACGCAGCGCAGAACAGGGTTGCATAAAGTAGGTCAGTTTGCCTGGTTGTTTCAGGGTCGTTTTTCGATTTTCGCTGACGATAGCACGAGCAAACTCTTTCGAGGTAGCCGGGGAGGCAATACTCATTCAGAATAACCGGTCCCGTGAGTTTTGCGGTTTCTGGACATCAGTGGAATTTAAACATGGATATAGCAGCGGAAGTTCATCGGGCGGCAGCAAGAATTTATGACGTGGTTCGCGAGACGCCACTTGATTTATTGGTGGGATTTAGCGACGAGCAGTGCGAGGTCTATGGCAAGCTCGAAAATCTGCAGCATACGGGTTCTTTCAAATTGCGTGGTGCGGTCAACAAGCTGATGTCATTGGATGCTGAGCAACGCCATGCGGGCTGTGTGACGGCCTCCACCGGAAACCACGGAGCGGCGATGGCCTATGCTTTTTCCAAGCTGGGATTGAAAGGCATGGTGTTTGTTCCGGAAACGGCGGCCAAGACCAAGGTGGAAGCCATTCGTCGCTATGGCGGTGATTTGAAGTTCCATGGAGTGGATGGCGCACAGACCGAACGCTTCGCCCGGGAGTTTGCCGAGGCAAACGGGATGCTTTACGTGTCTCCTTATAACGATCCCCAGATCATCGGTGGACAGGGGACCGTTGGCTTGGAAATGCACCGCCAGCGTCCGAACCTGGATGCGGTGTTTGTCGCGGTAGGCGGCGGCGGATTGATGTCCGGCATTGCCGGGTTTCTTAAGTCAGTGAATCCGAATATCCAAATCTATGGATGCCAACCCGCTAACTCTGCGGTCATGGCCCACTCCATCGAGGCGGGTCATGTTATCGATGAGGAAAGCCTGCCTACCCTGTCTGATGGCACGGCCGGCGGTATGGATCTGGATTCCATTACTTTCGAACCATGCAGGGATTTTGTTGATGAATGGATCCTGGTGGATGAGCAGGAGATTGCCGAGGCGATGCGAAAGTTCATGCAAAGTCAGCACCAGCTTCTGGAAGGGTCAGCCGGGGTCGCTCTTGCGGCAGTGGATCGGGTGAGAGATGCCCTCCAGGGAAAGCGGGTTGCTACGGTGATCTGCGGCGCCAACATCAGCCTGGACACTCTCAAGCAGGTGCTGTGAGAGCCGGTTCCTGGTCGACACATGCGAGCAGCAATGCCAGGCCCATCCCGGGATTGGAGTCGTAGAATACCTATCCAATTTTTCCCCATGGTGTACCATTGCTCAAGAAAAAACTGGTTATTTCAGTAAAAAAAAGATGGCAGGGAGTGCTCATTGGGAGATCATCTCCATATTGGGTTTCGGCTAGAAGAATTTATAGTCAGGCCGGTTAGGAATGCTGTGGAAGGGCCAAATGGTTCATTTCATGTCTCCCCTCGTGCTATGGAACTGCTGCTTGCCCTGGCGAGAAAGCCCGGATACGTGGTCTCGCGAAACCAGCTGATAGGCCTGGTTTGGGGGAGCGAGCAGATTTCGGCAACAGTTGTGACCCGGTGTGTTGGTGAGTTGCGTCATGTCCTTGGAGACAATCCTGAATCTCCCCGGTTTATCCAGACCATACCTGGACGCGGCTATCGACTGATCCCCGACCCATTAGTCCTGGACATTCCGGTGAATGATGAAGGGCTTGCCGCGCCGCAGTCCGAGCCAGCAGAAAATGGGTCCGGTTCACTCTTCGGTTTCATTACCGACCTGGCACGCAGGAAGGTCTATCGAATTGCGGCAAGCTACCTGGTGGCCGCATGGGTGATTCTTCAGGTTGCCGACGTCATTTTGGACGCCTTGCCGTTACCTGAGTATTCAATGACATTTGTCGTGGTGGCATTGGCCATGGGCTTCCCGGTGGCGGTGATCCTTGCCTGGGCATTCCAGTGGACGCCCCAGGGCTTGATGGTAGAGGGTCGGGGAGGACGGCTGCAAGCTCATTCAACAGGAGCCAGTCCCGGCAGGCTGGTCTATGCCATTGCAGTGGTGAGTGCTGTCGGGGTAGGAATAGGCGCATACCTGCTCACAGCGAAAGAATCGACGTCGAAAGTTCAAGCGCCAGCCGATGAGTCGATCGCAGTGCTTCCCTTCGTTAATTTCAGTGATGACAAGGCCACCGAGTATTTTAGCGATGGTCTGACCGAAGAGGTCTTGAATGTGCTGGCCCAACTGGGCGATCTGCAGGTCGCGTCCAGGACATCCTCGTTTTATTACAAAGGTAAAGACCAGGACATCATGAAGATTGCCCAGGCTCTTAATGTGCGCTACGTGCTTGAAGGCAGCGTGCGCCTGGCTGGCGAGAGCATGCGGATCACCGCCCAGCTGATTGATGGCGCTAGTGGATTTCACTTGTGGTCGGGAACCTATGACCGGGAGACCACGGACGTGTTCGCGGTGCAAAGTGATATTGCGCGACAGGTGGCGCGGAACCTGAAAATTGTCATGAGCAGTAATCTGGAAGAAGCGCTTGGGAAGGAGCCAACGAAGAATTTCGAAGCCTATGACGCTTACCTCAGGGGACGTGATTACCTGAGGCGGCCAATCAACCCGGACAACTTGCGGAATGCGGAAATGCAGTTCCAGTTGGCGCTGAAGATCGACCCGGGCTTTGGCCTTGCTTATGCAGGCGTTTGTGAAACCCGCCTGATGCTGTACCAGGAAAATCCCGATACCCGGGTCTTTGAAGATGCGGAAAAAGCCTGTAATCGCGCCATGACCAGGGACGGCAAATCCGCCGAGGTCAGCCTGGCCCTGGGTCAGCTGCATTTGCTGTCAGGGCAGAGCGAACAGGCCATGTCAGAGATCGACCGGGCATTGGCGTTAAAGCCCCGCATGGTGGAGGCTATCCTGGCGCGCGGTGAAGCACTTGCCGCCCAGGGGCTCCCCGTGGAGGCAGAGGCAGAGTTCAAGAGGGTGATTGAGATTGATCCGGGCTTCGGTCAAGGCTACAAGTTGCTGGGAAATTTCTATTTCCACAATGGGCTGTTTCAGGAGGCAATCAACAATTATAACGAGGTGATCAAGCGGATTCCGGACGACTGGGGAGTCTATAGCAACCTGGGCTCGGCATATTATTTACAGGGGGATTTGCAGAGCGCCGCCGAAATCTGGCTCAAGCTGGCTGCAATTAAAAGCAGTCCAAACCTGTTCGCGAACATCGGAAGCATGTATTTTTATCTAAGGCGTTTTGAAGAAGCGGTGGAGATGTATGCCAAGGCAGTGGAGCTTGCTCCCAACGCCGCACAGAACTGGGGTAACCAGGGCGAGGCATATCGCCAGATACCCGACGGATGGAATGAGGCGGAGGCCGCCTATAAAAAAGCTATTACGCTGGCCGAGGAGCAGTTTGCCATTAATCCGAACGATTATGAATTGATGGTTCAGACTGCGGTGTTTTATTCGGGGCTGGGGAACTTCGGAAAAGCGTTTGAATTATTGGAAAAAGCGCGAGCCGCCAGTTCGGGAGATTATTATTACTATTACCAGTCGGCACTGGTTTACGTGCGGGCTGGTAATCCGGTGAAAGCCGAAGATGCCTTGATGCGGGCCGTTGAGATGGGATACCCGGTAAAATTATTGTCGGTGGACGCGGGTCTGGATCCACTTCATGGCAGGCTTCGATTTGAAGCCTTGGCGGATGATGGTAGGAAATAACGAAGTCATATGACAACTAGAGTGGAGTCGAAATGGTTAGTACAAAAAAAGATAAGAGAGCGATGCTCATAAAGTTACTGGTGGTAATTCTGGTCATGACCGTAATGATCATGATGAGCGCTGGTCTTTCCAGCCAGGGAGTAACCAATGTCAGCCTTGAGATCGTCGTGCAGGACGGTTGCCCGGTTGAGGTGAATGACGAGAGCGATTCCTGTGGCGAAGGTCAGGGTGGTCCTGGCACCGCATGTGCAACGGCGGGAGCGACTGTTTTGCATTGGCATTCAACAGGTGGCGAAGAATTCTCGATTAATTTCAAGGATAAGTCGCCCCTGGGCTCGGGTCGAAATTACAGCAGTAATTCGCAAGGCACTCTTACCGCTCCTGTTCCTGCCAGTGCGGAAGCAGGCGACTATTACTACGGCGTGTCGGTAGGGTCCTGTGAGATGGATCCCAAGATTGTTGTAGGCAAGTAACCGGCGGGGTGCGCTGGGCGTCAGGCGACGACCCAGTGCACCCAGGCCGCTATGGTCACCGCGGCGGCAAGATTCATGAATACGCCTGCCAGTAGCATCCGCCACAACGAGGCGCCGCGCATCTCGCCAAACACCAGGCCATTGACACCTGTTGCCAGGGGGCTCATGAATGCGCAGGTGCAGGACAGGCTGACTACCATCATCGGGTAGATCATCGCGCTACCTTCCGAGCCATGGGCGAGGATGGTTTCAAACATTCCCAATTGCACCACGGTGTTGCTCAATGCCTCGGTCGCGAATGACGTGGTTAAGGCGATCACCACCATTGATCCAAGGCTTTGCAAGTCCGCCGGCAGAGCATCGGCGAGTAATCCGGCGATTGCCTGTACCGCTCCCAGCATGACCAGAGTCGTCGCCAGTACTACGAAGCCCAGGACGAAAAGCATTCCTCGCAAGGGTAGGTTGGATGCCACGTCCGATGGGCGCAGCAGGGGTGAGGACTTTGCCTGATCGTTAGCGAACGGGATAAGGAACAAGGCCAGGACCAGGATCACAGTCAAGGCGATTGTCAGGCCCAGAACCAGTTCCTGTTTCCAGAAGTTCATCGCGGTAGAGAGAATAAACGCGCAGATGAAAAATACTGCCGCCATCCACAGGGCGTGGCGCTGGGTTCGGCATTTCGGTGCAGTCCAGTTTTCGAGAACTTCAACCTTCTCCCTTGCGTGACGACCAGCGAGGGTAAGCATGATTACCGCCCAACCCATGATGACCAGAATGGCTGCCAGGGGAAGGCCCCACAGCAACCAGCTGTCAAAGCGCAATATTCCCTCGCCCGGTATTTCCTGCATGGCGCTGTACGCCACCAGGATACCGTTGGCCGGCGTAGCCGTTATCGCGCCGACCCCGCCTATGTTGGCTCCGTATATAACTGCCAGGGCGAGGGCGGTTGTGACCCGGGCCTGGTGGTCTTTTCCGTGCTGGTGCCACTGGCGTTGCAGTAAGGTGATGATCGGCAACACGGTTATCGCGGTGATCGCATTCGGAATAAGAACCGACAGGCATGCGGAGAGACTTATCAAAAGGAATATGAGTGTCGCGAAGTTCAACTCGCGAGTGACCAGGTTGTGGACGATTCGCTCGGGCAGTCGGGATACCACGAACAGCCGCGATAGCAGAAATCCGCAAAAGAACAGCAGGCCTAATTGGGCGGTATCCATGTTGGCGTGCGTCTCCCTGGCTGCATGGCCGATAGTACAGCCGGACTAGTACCTGGTCAGTATGGAGCAGGGCCAGAGTCTCACGCTGTCCGTAATGGTCCTCACCCCGGCGTGTAAAAGCGAAAGTTTACTCGTAGATTGCGTATAGCTTGCGTACCTCGCCCAGGGACTCCCAGGTACCCTTGAAGCCTGCTTGCACAATAAAACTGTCACCCGCCCGGACATGTTCTGCCTGGCCTAGTTGGTCAGTGAGGATGGCTTCCCCGGCAAGCATGTGAACGAATTCCTGCTCGGTGTAATTCACCGGCCATTTGCCCTTGGTGGATTCCCAGACACCGGCGAAAAAGTGCTGATCCGGGGACGTGAAAAAATTTCGGGTCGTGGCCTGGGGTTTGCCCTCCAGGGGGTTGTTGACCGGGCCGGTGCTCACCTCCGGGGTGGCGCTGTCGAAACGAATAATGCTGGTCATGTTCGGTCCGTTTGTTAGGGGTGGCGGTGCCCGCCGTGGTCGGAGGGCCCTGGTTGCTAGCCCATGCTATCTGCTCCCGGGATATTTTCAAACTTGCGCTGAAAAGCCAGGCGGCTACGGACGGGTGGCTTGAGTTTGTCGAGTGCATCCCCATATTTTTCGGTATGTCCGCAGGATGAGATAGATGGCAAGTTACAAAATCGATGAAAAAGGTGTCTTGTTGAGTTGCACGGCCTGTGGGCAGCGCAACCGACTGTCCTGGCAGAGAATCAATGAGCGGGGACGGTGTGCGAGCTGCAAGCGGGATTTGCCGAGACCTTCGCTTACCCTTGAGGTAGCCAGTCCCCAGCAGTTCTCGGCCATGGTGGCAAATTCGACGATGCCGGTGCTGGTAGATTTCTGGGCGGCCTGGTGTGGTCCTTGTCGCACGCTGGCGCCAGAGTTGGAAAAACTGGCGGCGGTCAGTGGTGAGGAGTTCCTGATAGCCAAGGTGGACACCGAGGCACTGCCCTCGGTCGCAGCGCAGTTTGCGATTCGCTCTATCCCATCGCTGTTGTTGTTTGGCGGTGGGCGGGAAATCTCCCGCAGCGCAGGAGCTCAATCCGCCGGAGCCTTGCGAAACTTTGTTCGCAAGGCCCTGGCGGGTGAGGTCTTCACTTAGCGGGCTTGCGGAAACGCAGGGTCATCCGGTCGCTCTCGCCGATGGCCAGGTACTTGTCCCGGTCCTGCTCACCGAGAGTCAGGTTGGGAGGCAGGGTCCACACGCCTTTTTCGTAGTCCTTGGTGTCCATCAGGTTGGAATTGATTTCCGAACTGGCTTCGAAGACCAGGCCTGCCGCCTCGGCCACGGCGATCATGTGGGACTGAGGTACATAGCCTTTCTTGGCGCTCTCCACCGGGTCGCTGCCCTCCTTGGCGCGATGTTGAACCAGGCCCAGCACACCGCCTGGCTTCAGTACATTGAAGATCGCCTGGAATACATCCTTTTCGATACCGGCTGAGATCCAGCCATGGGCATTGCGAAACGTCACCACCATATCGGCGGATCCATCCGGGCCCAGTGAAGACTTCTCCGGCGGCAGCCATTCAGTGACCTTGACGCTGCCATATGCCTCGGGGTTGCCGGCGACCTTCTCAAGAAGTTCCTTGTGCAGGCGCGGGCGGTACTCGGGGCTGGAGTCCATACCGAAGCTGGCAGCCACCAGCGTGCCCGTGCCCTTCAGGGCAGGGCCGATGATTTCCGTGTACCAGCCACCGCCGGGCCACAGCTCGATCACCGTCATATCCGGCTGCATGCCGAAGAACTCCAAGGTGTCCCACGGGTGTCGGTAACCGTCCCTGGCGATGTTCGCCTCCGAGCGCTGGTCGCCGTGAATGACATCATTGAGTCTGGCTGCCATGCTCTGTTCGTTTGCCGGGACAGCGCTTGAAAAGCCCTGCAGCGCCAGCAGACCCAGTGCTAAGATCGGTGTCATCCTGGATTTCATTCAGTTCTCCCTTATTGAATTGTCCTGTCGCCATTGAATATAGCAGTCCGCCTAGCGCAGGGGGAATGTTATGGCCGGTTCCCGGCAGCGGTGACGAGAGGTTTTCATACATCGCCGCATAGGAGGCAGCATGGCGTTTGACACATTTCCTGCAATAGTGACCGGTACCCGCATGGTGACTCCAACCGCGCTGTGCCTTGCATTCAGGCGCCAGGACGGGCAACTCCTGGATTTCAAACCGGGGCACTTCATCAATGTCCATTTCGAGGACCAGCAGGGAGAGACGCATCGTAGCTACAGCGTGGCGAATCCACCGGGGGAAGATCATTTCGAGATAGCTGTTGCGCCGGTGGAAGACGGAAGGGCGACTCGCTACCTGTTTGGCCTGAAAGAAGGCGATAAGGTGAATATCAGTGGCCCATATGGCCGCTTTGTCCTGCGCGAAGAGCACTGCGACAGGTATGTGCTGGTGGGAACCGGTACGGGCATCACACCGTATCGGGCGATGCTTCCACAGTTGGCCCGGCGCATGAAAGAAAACCATGCCAGGGTGGACGTATTGATTGGCGTGCGCAGCCGTGAAGAGTTCTTGTTTGCGGATGATTTCCTTGCCGCGGCACAGGTGACGCCAGGCCTTAGACTGCACGCCAGGTACAGTCGCCAAATGCCCGGGCTACCCCAGTCATATGAAAGCCAGGGCTATGTGCAGGGACTGTTCGAGGAGCTGGAACTGGATCCGGAGCAGGACATTGTTTACCTGTGCGGTAACCCCAATATGATCGATGAAGCTGTCGCCTGGCTCAAGTCCAGGGGGTTCCCGGTAAAACGCATCCGGCGGGAGAAATACCTCTCCGCAAACGCCTGACACCGTTTTCGTGAGACCGGGGCGGGAAGGCCCGGCCTCACTAATTACTAACTGTGTATGGGCTTGTAGCGAATCCGGTGAGGACGGTCCGCTTCATCACCCTTGCGGCGCTTGTAGTCTTCAGCGTAGTCCTGGTAGTTGCCCTCGAACCACACCCCTTCACTGTTGCCTTCAAAGGCCAGGATGTGGGTGGCGATACGATCCAGGAACCAGCGGTCATGTGAGATCACGACCACGCATCCGGGGAACGCGAGGATAGCGTCCTCCAGGGCTCGCAGGGTTTCCACGTCCAGGTCGTTAGTGGGCTCATCCAGCAGTAACACGTTGCCGCCAGAGCGCAGAAGCTTGGCCAGGTGCACCCGGTTGCGCTCACCGCCGGAGAGCAATCCCACTTTTTTTTGCTGGTCGGCGCCTCGGAAGTTGAAATGCCCCACATAGGCCCGTGATGGTGTTTCGTAGCTCCCGACCCTGATGATGTCCTGGCCGTCGGAGATTTCCTCCCACACGGTCTTCTCATCGGACAGGGAGTCCCTGCTCTGGTCCACGTAGGCCAGTTGCACGGTTTCACCCAGGCGAATTTCACCGGAATCCGGGGTTTCCTGTCCCACCAGCATTCGGAACAGGGTGGTCTTGCCGGCGCCGTTGGGTCCAATTACACCCACTATGCCGCCGGGCGGCAGGTTGAAATTCAGTCCGTCCAGCAGCAAGCGGTCCCCAAAGCTCTTTCGCAGGTCCTTCGCCTGGACCACCACATCGCCCAGGCGGGGGCCGGGGGGGATATAGATTTCATTGGTTTCGTTGCGGCGCTGGAATTCCTGGGATGCCAATTCCTCGTACTGTTTCAGACGAGCCTTGGACTTGGCCTGTCGGCCCTTGGGGTTGGTGCGAACCCACTCGAGTTCGTGCTTCATGCTGCGAACCCTTGCGG
This sequence comes from Chromatiales bacterium, assembly GCA_029864735.1. GTDB lineage: Bacteria > Pseudomonadota > Gammaproteobacteria > Steroidobacterales > BM003 > CAKZML01. Next base: position 27,824 of record JAOTSW010000001.1, read on the forward strand.
CTTCCTGCTTTTCTTCCATCTCCAGTCGCTGTTCTTTTTGTTCCAGCCAGGAGGTGTAGTTGCCTTCCCAGGGAATGCCGTAACCCCGATCAAGTTCCAGGATCCAGCCGGCTACGTTATCCAGGAAGTAGCGATCGTGGGTTACCGCGACAACGGTGCCCGGATAGCTTTCCAGGAAACGTTCAAGCCATGCCACAGACTCTGCGTCCAGGTGGTTGGTTGGCTCGTCCAGTAACAGCATGTCGGGCTTGGAGAGCAGTAGTTTGCACAGTGCGACACGACGGCGCTCGCCACCGGAGAGCTTGCCTACATCGGCGTCCCAGGGTGGCAGGCGCAGGGCGTCGGCAGCCACTTCCAGGGTGCGTTCCATGCTATGGCCATCCGCCGCCTCGACGATGTTCTCCAGTTCCGCCTGCTCCTTGGCCAGGGCGTCAAAATCCGCATCCGGTTCCGCGTAGGCTGCGTAGACCTCTTCCAGGCGGGCAAGGGCTGCGGTGACATCGCCCAGGGCAGCTTCCAGGTTGCCTCGTACATCCTTGGTCTCGTCCAGCTGGGGTTCCTGGGGCAGGTAGCCGATCTTGATCCCGGCCTGTGGGCGGGCCTCACCCTCAATCTCGGTATCCAGTCCCGCCATGATGCGCAGCAGGGTGCTCTTCCCCGAGCCATTGAGACCCAGGACGCCGATCTTTGCGCCTGGGAAGAAGCTCAGGGAGATATCGCGCAGGATAAAACGCTTGGGCGGCACCACCTTGGCGACGCGATTCATCGTGTAAACGTATTGAGCCATGGAGTTTCGCTTCCGGAAAAACTGTCAATTATGTATAAGCTATGGGCTCATCACCAGCCTCGTGATCCCCACCCGCGGCTACTGCTGGCCCCGTTGATGAGGATATTCGTCACTTTGGGGGTTCCCGGGGGACCTCACGGGGCGCTGGCTGCGGTACAATCCCGCCTTTAGCCCATTGACCTTGATGATGTCCCATCGCCCCCGGGCAGGTGACTACGGAGACTTTGCATGTTCAACCGAGAGATGACCATTGCCGGCTATGACGACGAACTGGCGCAATGCATTGATAAAGAGCGTATCCGCCAGGAAGAGCATATTGAGCTGATCGCCTCGGAGAACTATGCCAGCCCCCGGGTTATGGAGGCCCAGGGTTCGGTGTTGACCAACAAGTACGCCGAGGGTTACCCGGGCAAGCGCTATTATGGCGGCTGCGAGTTTGTGGACGTGGCGGAAACCCTGGCCATCGACCGGGTGAAACAGTTGTTCGGCGCCAGTTACGCCAATGTTCAGCCCCATTCGGGTTCACAGGCCAACGCCGCCGTTTACCTGGCATTGCTGAAGCCGGGTGACACCGTTCTGGGCATGAGTCTTGCCCATGGCGGTCACCTGACCCATGGCGCCAAGCCCAATTTCTCGGGCCAGATTTTTAATGCCGTGCAGTACGGCGTGAAGCCGGACAACGGTGAAATCGATTACGACGAGGTGCGTAGCATGGCTCTTGAGCACAAGCCGCGCATGGTCATCGCCGGATTCTCCGCCTATTCACGGGTGGTGGACTGGAAGCGTTTCCGTGAAATTGCCGATGAAGTGGGCGCCTACCTGATGGTGGACATGGCTCACGTGGCAGGCCTGGTTGCCGCCGGTTTGTACCCGAACCCGGTGCCCTATGCGGATGTGGTGACCTCGACCACCCACAAGACCCTGCGTGGTCCCCGGGGTGGCGTGATTCTCGCAAGGGAAAACGATGTCATTACCAAGAAGCTGAATTCCCTGGTCTTCCCGGGCACCCAGGGCGGTCCCCTCATGCACGTCATCGCCGCCAAGGCAGTGGCGTTCAAGGAAGCTTTGCAGCCGGATTTCAGGCAATACCAGGAGAAGGTGGTCGCCAACGCTCGCAAGATGTGTGAAGTGCTGACCGAACGCGGATACCAGATTGTTTCCGGTGGCACCGATAATCATTTGCTGCTGGTGAGCCTGGTGGACAAGGCGATTACCGGAAAGGATGCAGACGCTGCGCTGGGGCGCGCCTATATTACGGTGAACAAGAACACGGTTCCCAACGACCCGCGTTCCCCGTTTGTAACCAGCGGCTTGAGATTGGGTACCCCGGCCATTACCACTCGCGGCTTCGGTGAAGCCGAGGTCGTGCAATTGGCCGGATGGATTTGCGACATTCTTGATGACATCGAGAATGATGAACTCAACGATCGGGTGCGTAGCCAGGTACTGGAGCTTTGCTCACGGTTCCCTGTCTACGATTACTAGGCCCGTTTCGGTTTGATCGTGCCCCGGTAAGCTCCCATGCACTGTCCATTCTGCGCTCATGAAGAGACCAAGGTGATCGACTCCCGGTTGACCGGTGAGGGATCACAGATCCGTCGCAGGCGGGAATGCCTGGATTGCGGTGAGCGATTCACGACCTTTGAGACTGCCGAGCTTGTGCTGCCCTACGTCGTCAAGCGGGACAACACCCGCCAGCCGTTTGACCAGGGCAAGTTGAGAGCCGGAATTACCCGGGCAATGGAAAAACGCCCGGTGGGCAGTGACGAGGTTGAGACGGCGATTAATCACATCATTCACAAACTGCGGGTTGCAGGCGAGCGGGAAGTGCCGGCGCGAATGGTGGGTGAGTTGGTCATGGAAGAACTCAGAGCCCTGGATGAGGTTGCCTATGTGCGATTTGCCTCGGTGTACCGCAGCTTCCAGGACCTGGACGAATTCAGGGACGAGATAGAACGACTAAGAAAGGATCCGGGTTCGGGCAACCGTCAGCAGTTGCCGTTGCTGCCGGAAAACAAGCGCCGCTAGGCGCCGGGCGGATCGGTTACTTCATGAATCAGTTCAGCGAACAGGACAGGCAGTTCATGATGCGGGCCGTGGAATTGGCCCGCAGCGGCCTGTATTCCACCGACCCCAATCCCCGGGTGGGATGTGTGGTGGTGAAGGATGATCGCATCGTGGGCGAAGGCTGGCACCAGCGTGCCGGCGAGCCACATGCCGAGGTGTTTGCCTTGCAAGCGGCGGGCCAGGCTGCCCGGGGTGCGACAATCTACTTGACCCTTGAGCCCTGCTCTCATCACGGCCGGACGCCACCTTGCGCCGAAGCCCTGGTGCGGGCTGCACCGGCGCGGGTGGTGGTGGCCAGCACCGATCCAAACCCCAGGGTGAATGGCCGGGGACTGGCGATGCTGGAGAACGCGGGGATCATGGTGCAGACCGGCCTCGCACGGGAGCAGGCAGAGGCGTTGAATCCGGGCTTTATCAAGCGCATGCGCTGTGGCCGGCCCTGGGTGCGATTGAAGGTTGCTGCCAGCCTGGACGGGCGTACCGCACTGGCGAACGGCGAGAGTAAATGGATTACCGGTGAGGCTGCCCGGCAGGATGTCCAGCAATGGCGTGCGCGCAGTTCGGCGGTGATTACCGGCAGCGGCACCGTTCTGGCTGACGATCCCGGCCTGGATCAGCGACTGGACGGGGTGCATAGACAGCCCCTGAGAGTATTGCTGGATAGCGGGTTGCAGACCCCGGCCTCGGCCAAGACCCTGGGCTTGCCCGGCGATGTGCTGGTTTTTACAGCCGAAGGGACTGACGGTTCGGGTCTGGAGTCAGCCGGGGCGCGGGTTGAGAGCCTGCCGGCAGGTCCGGGCGGGCTTAGCCTGGCGGCTGTTTTGGACCGCCTGGGTGAGATGGAAATGAATGAGGTTCTGGTGGAAGCCGGCGCTACCCTGGCAGGGCGTTTTGTGTCCGAGGGCCTGGTGGATGAGCTGGTGGTGTACCTGGCGCCCTGCCTGTTGGGCGATCTTTCCCGGGGAATGTTTGGCCTGGGCCAGATCACAGCGTTATCAGACCGAGTACAATTACGGATTCTAGATGTGGCCCGGGTGGGCGAGGATTTGCGCCTCATTTTACGGCCGGACGGGAAAAACTGATGTTTACGGGAATCATCCAGACAATTGGGCATATTGGCGCCATGGAATCTCGTGGCGGCGATGTTCGCCTTACTGTGAAGGCCCCGGGGCTGGACTTTTCCAGTTGTGCACTGGGTGACAGCATTGCTGTGAACGGCGTGTGCCTGACGGCGGTGGAGCTGGGTAGTGATTATTTTGCCGCCGATTGTTCCCGGGAAACCCTTCAGGTCACGACCCTGGGAAATTTGAATCCCTCAGATCCTGTGAATCTGGAAAAGGCCCTGTGCCTGGGCCAGCCCCTGGGAGGGCACCTGGTGAGTGGCCATGTTGACGGTATTGGTCGACTTGTTCAGCGCAGCGACGATGCAAGATCGGTCAGGTTGAGTTTCGAGATGCCCAACAGCTTGGCCAGGTATGTGGCGAAGAAGGGTTCGGTGTGCGTGAACGGTGTCAGTCTTACCGTCAATTCGGTGGGTGCCAATCGTTTCGATGTAAACATTGTGCCTCACACGCTGGAGGCAACCACCCTGGGGGACATCAAGTCAGGTGACCAGGTAAATCTCGAGGTAGACCTGGTGGCCCGCTACCTGGAACGACTGGTTATGCCAGAAGGTTCTGAAAGTGGATTGGATTTGAGCAAGCTCCGCGACGCGGGTTTTGTACAGTAATTAGTTTCTGTTTTGATCGAATAAAGGAAGAGCTTTGAACAATATTCAAGAAGTCCTCGCCGACTACCGGGCTGGCAAAATGGTCATCCTGGTGGATGATGAGGACAGGGAAAATGAAGGCGATCTTCTGATGGCCGCAGAGATGGTCAGGCCTGAAGATATTAATTTCATGGCGCGATTCGGCCGTGGCCTGATCTGCTTGACCCTTACCCGAGATCGCTGCCGTCAACTTCGCCTGCCGTTGATGGTGCGCGAGACCGACCAGGACCAGTCTACCAACTTCACCTTGTCTATCGAGGCCGCGGATGGCGTGACCACAGGCATCTCCGCCCACGATCGCGCCCAGACGGTCTTGGCGGCAGTCAGTCCTGATGCAAAGCCCGAGGATATTCGTCAGCCCGGTCACGTGTTTCCGCTGATGGCCCAGCCAGGCGGCGTGCTTACCCGCGCTGGTCACACGGAGGCGGGTTGCGACCTGGCTCGCATTGCGGGTATGAAAGAGCCTGCCTCGGTGATTGTGGAAATTCTCAATGACGACGGCACTATGGCACGTCGTCCGGACCTGGAAAAATTCTCCGAGCAGCACAATATCAAGATTGGCACGATTGCCGACCTGATTCATTACCGACTTGAGATCGAGAATACTATCGAGCGTATTTCTCACCAGAAGCTGGAAACCGAATTCGGTGAGTTTGATCTGTATTGCTACGATGACTATGTCCATCGGGATGTGCATCTTGCCCTGGTGAAGGGTGATCCCGGCGCCAAGGATCCGGCCCTGGTGCGGGTTCATGTGCAAGATACGCTCAGCGACGTGCTGGGCGCCAAGAGCGAAACACTGGGTTGGCCGCTGCGAAGTGCAATGCGCCAGATCGCCGAATCCGAAAGCGGAGTGGTGGTGATTTTGCGTCCCCCCGAGACACCTCGTCAGTTCATGGATGCGGTTCAGGCACTGGTATCCCAGAGGAAAGCGCCGCGTAAGGACACGGGAGAGGGCACCCGGGTACTTCGGACCTACGGTACCGGCGCGCAGATACTCAGGGACCTGGGAGTGACCAAGATGCGTGTACTCAGTGCGCCCACCCAGATGCACGGCATTTCCGGTTTTGGCCTGGAAGTGGTGGAATATGTTGATGAACACAAGCCCAGTGAGGCCTGACTGATGGATAAGCTAAAGCAATTTGAAGGTGACTTGCAGGTACGTGACTTGCGTATTGCCATAGTCGCGTCGCGTTTCAACGAGTTCATTGTGGATAGCCTGGTCAAGGGCGCCATCCGCGCACTGCGCCAACATGGCGCCCAGGACAGCGACATTCACCTGGTGCATGTGCCTGGCGCGTTTGAAATGCCCCTGGCTGTAAAACAACTGGCCGCGTCCCGGCGCTATGACGCCATTGTGGCGCTTGGTGCGGTGATCCGTGGTTCTACCCCGCATTTTGATTTTGTTGCCAGTGAGTGCACCAAGGGTGTCGCCAGTGCCGGCCTGAGTCACGATGTGCCGGTGGGTTTTGGCGTACTGACCGTGGATACCATTGAGCAGGCCGTTGAGCGCGCGGGCACCAAGGCCGGCAACAAGGGCGCTGAGGCGGCCATGTGTGCCGTTGAAATGGCCAACCTCCTGCGTCAACTGGAGCGCTGATAGTGCCTGACAACAAGGTCAGGCGCGCTCCGTCCGGGCGTAGCAAGGCCCGGGAACTGGCCATGTGGGCCCTGTACCAATGGCAGGTGGCAGGCACGGACGAGCGGGAAATCTACAAGCAGTTTCTGCTTGATACCAAGGGTTCGAAACTGAACCTGGATTACATCGCCGACCTGGTGGCTGAGTACATCGAGGAGATGGAGCATGCCTCGCTGGACGATTTCAACGCACGGTATTTCTCGGGTGCTGACCCCAGGTATTTCAAAGAACTTATTTTGAAAATCCCGCCCCTGTCCGATGAATTGGACAGTGTGCTCTCGACCTTTGCCGACCGCCCCATTGATCAGCTTGATCCCGTGGAGCGCAGTATCCTGATGATAGGAGTCTATGAGCTTCGTGAACGTTTGGATGTTCCTTACCGCGTCGTGATCAACGAGGCGGTGGAGATGGCCAAATTTTACGGCGCCGAGGATGGGCACCGCTACGTGAATGCAATGTTGGACAAAGCCGCTGGTGAATTTCGCAAGCTAGAGCAGCAAGCGCCTCGCAAGCCCAGCTGAGATTGAGCTAATGCCCCTGGCTCTTCCGGTCGAGCGCGAACACCCGCCTATCTGTCTGTTCAGACATGAAGAATTCGTTCGTGGCAACCGGGTGTGGGAAACTCCCGGAAACTGGATGGATGCCGCGGGTTGGATATCCGGGGAGTTGCGCCTTGAGCGGTCTTAGCGAAAGCCAGGTAATTCAAATTCTTAGTGAACACGGCGGCGCCCGGCGCACGGACGTGGTGCTGGGCATTGGTGATGATGGGGCGTTGCTCCAGCCGCCCAAAGCTCAGCAACTTGTCCAGGTCGTGGACGCCTTGTTCGAGGGAGTGCATTTTCCCGTGGGCATCACCGGCGAGAACCTTGCCTGGCGGGCCTTCGGCGTGAATATCAGCGACATCGCCGCGATGGGTGCGGAACCGGCCTGGGCGACATTGGTTCTTTCAATGCCGATGGCGGAGGAATCCTGGGTACGATCCTTTGCTCGCGGACTAGGGGACTGCACCCGGGAGTTCAATATTTCCCTGGTAGGTGGCGACACTGTGCGTGGCCCCCTGGGTGTCTCGGTACAGATCACCGGGTTCGTTCCTCCCGGCCAGGCCTTGCGCCGGCAGGGAGCGGCTGAGGGTGACGGCATTTATATTACCGGGCGAACCGGCCTGGCTGCAGCGGGATTGGCGTGTATGCAGGGTGAGATTCAGCCTGAGAATGAACCCGGGGAGTGGCGCCAGCGATTCCTGCGGCCGGTGCCGCGTTTACGCCAGGGCCGTGACCTCAGGGGTATAGCCAGCGCCTGTCTGGATATATCGGATGGTTTGCTGCGAGACCTGGGACGCCTGCTTGAGGCGAGTTCAGTGGGCGCAACGGTTTTTCTGCAGCAAATTCCTGGTCTGGATGAGTTGTCTGCCATGCTGGGTGAGCAGCGGGCGCTGTCACTGTCGCTTACCGGCGGCGACGATTATGAGTTATGTTTCACCGTGCCGCGGGAGCGCGAGGCCCTGTTGGCCGAGGTGTCACGGAAGTGGTCGTGCGAATGCACCCGGATCGGCGAGATTTCGGGTTCTGAGGGTATTCGCCTGATGAGGGATGAGCGGGAAGTTCCTCTTCCACCCGCGGGATTTGAGCATTTTTAGGCATGAATAAAGCAGTTTCTCCCAAGACAGTATTCACCGATGGCGTGCACTTTCTCGCATTCGGATTTGGCAGTGGCTTGGCGCCCTGGGCGCCGGGTACCGCCGGCACCCTGGTAGCGGTTTTCCTTGAGTGGCCCATGCGAGCCCAGTCGCTGGAGATTCGCTTGCTGGTGGCCGCGGCGATGTTTGTTGTGGGCGTCTGGATCTGTGGTGAGAGTGCGCGCAGGCTGGATGCTCATGACCATCCCGGCATCGTCTGGGATGAGTTTGCCGGTTATTTTCTCACCATGTTGCTGGCGCCCCAGGGCTGGATCTGGAGCCTGGTCGGTTTTGCCCTGTTCCGGTTTTTCGATATCCTCAAGCCTTGGCCAATCCGAGAGGTTGATCACAGACTGGGCGGCGGAATAGGCATTATGGTTGACGATACTTTAGCGGGAGTGTTCGCAGGGGCCATTTTGTGGGCCATTGCCCAATCACTTGTTTACCTTTAACGGATTTTCGAAGAAGTACTAATTTGAGCCAAAGTAATACAGGCGTGATACCAGACAAGATTGGTAAATACGTCATCATCAACGAAGTGGGTCGTGGTAGCACTGGCAGGGTGTTCCTTTCCCATGATCCCTACTACGGGCGTGATGTGGCCATCAAGGTATACAAGAACGAGGCTACCGACCAAGACGACAAGGCACGTGTGGCCCGGAAAATGTTTTTCAATGAGGCCCACATGGTGGGCAAGTTGCAGCATCCGAATATCCTGCCAATTTTCGACGCTGGTGAGGAAGAAGGGCGGTATTACGTGGTCACCGAGCACGTGCACGGGGCCCGGACGCTGGCCGCTTACACCAAGCCGGGAAATCTGCTTCGGGTGGATGATGTAGTCGAGATCACCTACAAGTGCGCCAAGGCCCTGTCCTATGCCCACGGACGGGGTGTGATACACCGGGACATCAAGCCCAGTAACCTGATGCTGACCCTTGATAATGATGTGCGCATCATCGATTTTGGTATTGCCATCGTCAAGGATGCCGATGTATCGCGTATCCAGGGCATAGCGGGATCACCCAGTTATATGTCGCCGGAGCAGGTGCAGTCCGACGAGATAACTCATCGTGCTGATTTGTATGCCCTGGGCGCCACCATGTATGAGTTGCTGACTGGGGACAGGCCGTTCAAGGCCAACAACCTGGGCAAGTTGCTCCACCAGATTGTCTATTCCACGCCGCCCCCGATTCACACGCTGCGTGCGGAAATTCCCGAGGAACTGGAAAACATTGTTTCCAAGGCAATGCAGAAAGATCCCGAGAATCGCTACAAGAACGGAAACGAGTTTGCGGCTGATCTGACCAAGGTCTTCAAGAACCTGCGAAGTCAGAATGACACCGTGGACCGTCAGGAACGCTATGACACGCTTCGCAAGCTGCGTTTCTTTCACGAATTTTCTCACTCCGAGATCTGGGAGTTGCTGCGGGCCAGTGAATGGCGGGAGATGGAGCAGGGCGAAGAGATTGTCCGCGAAGGCGAAATGGATGACCGTTTCTACGTCATCGTCGATGGCGGTGTCGGGGTGGAGCGGGCTGGCAAGGCAGTGGCGATACTCGGCCAGGGCGATTGTTTCGGCGAGGCCAGCTACGTCAGCGGCGCCCGCAGAACTGCAACGATCCGCGCCACCGAGCACGTTATCCTGATCTGTGTCAGTTCAACTCTGCTCGAACAGGTGTCTTCCGCCTGCCAGTTGCGGTTCAACCGAGTGTTCCTGCGTTCACTGATCCGTCGCCTGCAACGCATGGACGGCCTGGCAGCATCTACTGACAAGCTCTCCGCCTGAGCCCTGGTATCCATGCGGATACCGGGAATCAAACAGACAATTCAATGACTGAAGTCCTGTTTCCCGTGGGGAAGTTGCAGCCTTGCGCCCATGGCGCCGGGCCCGGGGCGGGGGTGCCTCAGGCCTCCAGGTCCTTGTCTTTCTCGATCAGGGCGTAAGCCGAATGGTTGTGAATGGACTCAAAATTCTCTGATTCCACAACGTAGCCCCGCACCCGGTCTTCATTGTTCAGGCGAACAGCGATGTCGCGCACGATATCTTCCACAAACTTGGGATTGTCGTAGGCGCGCTCGGTCACGTACTTTTCGTCCGGCCGTTTGAGGATGCCGTACAACTCGCAAGAGGCTTCCTCTTCCACGATGTCCACCAGTTCTTCCAGCCACATAAAGCCCTCGATCCTGGCCGAAATAGTGACGTGGGAGCGTTGGTTGTGAGCGCCGCGATCGGAGATCTTTTTTGAACAGGGGCAAAGGCTGGTAACCGGTACAACCACTTTAAGAGTCATGGCATTCTTGCCATTCTTGTGTTCGCCAATGAACGAGGCCTGGTAGTTCATCAGGCTCTTGACGCCCGAAATCGGCGCCTTCTTGTTGATGAAGTAAGGGAACTCCATTTCGATGTGACCGGCATCTGCATCCAGGTGCTCGGTCATTTCCGAGAGCATTACGCGGAAGGACTTAACTGAAATTTCGTGCTCGTGGTTGTGGAGGATTTCCACGAACCGTGACATGTGGGTGCCCTTGAAGTCCTGGGGCAGGTTCACATACATATTGAACCGGGCAACCGTGTGCTGGTCGCCACCGGCGCGGTCACTCACGCGTACCGGGTGGTAAATATCCTTGATGCCAACCTTGTTGATCGGGATGCGGCGGGTGTCCGCGCGGCCTTGCACATCTTCTATTTCGGCGATGCCGGCACTACGGCCCTTGGAGTCCTGGTTCATCAGTAAGGTTTCCTCAAGAATAATAAAAACCAGGCGATTACGGCCTGGATTCATCGGTGATCAGATGGGCGGATAGTAGATATTTAGACCCATTTTAACTCATTGATTCGAGTTTCGCCCGGCAATGGATTCAATTTAGTCATATTGTAACGAGGAATTGGCTGTTTGCGTAGGCGTCTGCTATTGCGCGGGGACGTGCGTAACGTCATGATTCCCATGTTAACCGACGATATTGGGATTACCGTGGCAAAAAGCAAGACCGAGGATCTGGATTTCGAGGCGGCCATGGCCGAGCTGGAAAGTCTGGTAGAGCGCATGGAAGCAGGAGATCTGCCCCTGGAGGAGACCCTCAAGCAGTTTGAACGGGGGGTCACCCTGACCCGCCAGTGTCAGACTGCTCTCAGGGAAGCGGAACAAAAAGTCCAGGTTCTAAGCGGGTCAGGCGAGAATGCCGAGCCGGAGGATTTTGCGCCCTCTGAGGAGTAACCGGATCTTCGGTTGACATCGCCCGGGGTGGGGCTAGAATCGATGAAGACCTTTAGACTAGGTCTAAAGAACGATTTCTCCCGTACTTAATCGACCTATAAAGGAGACCTGAAATGGACTTGAAGGGTTCAAAAACTGAACAAAATCTGAAAGATGCGTTTGCTGGCGAGTCCCAGGCGAATCGTCGCTACCTGTATTTCGCAGCCAAGGCTGACGTGGAAGGCTACAACGATGTTGCGGCTGTTTTTCGCTCAACCGCTGAAGGCGAGACCGGTCATGCCCATGGTCACCTGGAATACCTGGAAGCCGTAGGCGATCCCGCTACCGGCCTGCCCATCGGTCCCACAGGTAACAACCTTAAAGCAGCTATTGCTGGTGAAACCCACGAGTACACCGATATGTACCCGGGTATGGCCAAGTCCGCCCGTGACGAAGGCTTTGATGAAATTGCCGATTGGTTTGAAACCCTGGCCAAGGCTGAGCGTTCTCACGCCAATCGCTTCCAGAAAGCTCTGGATAGCATGGAAGACTAGGCAAAACGTTACTGCTTCGGCAGTTCGGGTGGGGGTGATCAGGGTTGCCCCCACCCATTTATAACTTTCCTGGGAGGCACCATGGCCACGTCAGGTGGAAGCCGCAGGGAGGGTAGCCTGGAGGCGCCCACCCGTCATCCGTTGGATTGGAAAAACCCCGACTTTTACAACCAAGAATCGCTTTTCAAAGAAATGGAGCGGGTCTTCGATATTTGTCACGGCTGCAGACGATGTTTCAGCCTGTGCAATTCCTTCCCCACCCTGTTCGACGCGGTGGATGCGTCAGACACCGGTGAATTGGACTCTGTTCCCAAGACAGTTTACTGGGACGTGGTGGACCACTGTTACCTGTGCGACATGTGCTACATGTCAAAGTGTCCCTACGTTCCCCCTCACGAGTGGAACCTGGACTTTCCACACTTGATGCTCAGGGCCAAGGCCAAGCGATTCAAGGATGAGGGAGCTTCCACCCGTGACAAGATTCTCAGTGCCACAGACGTTGTGGGACGCCTTGCCGGCATTCCGGTAGTGGCCCAGGCGGTTAACGCGGTCAATCACAGCAAGGCAGGCCGCAAACTTCTCAAGGCGACCATGGGCATCCATGAAGACGCCCCGGTGCCGGATTACGCCGCCCGCTCGCTGAAAGCGCGGATGAAATCGGTACCGGTTTTGTCGGCCCAGCCCCAGGAAGCCGGACCCACGCGAGGCAAAGTTGCCCTGTTTGGAACCTGCTACGGCCGTCATATACACCCGGAGCTTGGCGAAGATATCGCTGCGATTTTCCAGCACAACGGAATTCCGGTTCAGATGGCCCCGAAGGAGAAATGCTGCGGTATGCCGAAGCTTGAGCTTGGTGACCTGGAGAGCGTGGCTGCGAACAAGGACATCAACATCCCTGTCCTGGCTGCACTGGTCGATGATGGTTGGGATATTGTCGCGCCCATTCCATCCTGTGTACTCATGTTCAAGCAGGAACTGCCGCTGATGTTCCCGGATGACGAGCAGGTGAAAAAAGTCCAGGCGGCGATGTTCGATCCATTCGAATACCTGATGCACAGACACAAGGCCGGACTGCTGGATACACAGTTCAAGAAGGAACTGGGTAACGTGTCCTATCACGTGGCCTGTCACCTGAGAGTGCAGAACATCGGGCTGAAAACACGCGACGTGCTGTCGCTGGTTCCCGGTACAACCGTGGATCCCATTGAACGATGCAGTGGCCACAATGGCACTTATGCCGTGAAGCAGGAATTCCACGATTTCTCGGTGAAGATCGGCAGGCCGGTTGTCCGCAAGGTGAATGATGCCAAGCCCGACTATTACGCCAGTGATTGTCCAATGGCCGGTGAGCAGATTCGCCACGGGCTGGACGGCGACATGCAACCCACTCATCCCTTGCGACTGCTACGCATCGCCTATGGGATTTAGACCAATACGGCCGGCCGCAAGCCAGCCAGACGAAGGAGCGGAGAGAATCGCCGTCATGGAAAAATTGCAGATCAGCGACCTGTTCAGTCTGGAACATTACCACCGGATTCGTCCCGATTTTCGTAGCAAGGTAATGGCTCACAAGCGCGATCGAAAGGTTTCGCTGGGCGAATACGCAACCCTTTATTTCGAAGATACCCTGACCATGCAGTACCAGGTGCAGGAGATGCTCCGGGTGGAAAGAATCTTTGAGGAGGAGGGTATTTTGGAGGAGCTGGAGACCTACAATCCGCTTATTCCCGATGGCAGCAACCTCAAGGCCACCTTCATGCTTGAATATGCGGATGTAGAGCAGCGGCGCCGGGAATTAGCCAGGTTGGTAGGTGTGGAGAACAAGGTCTGGGCCAGGGTGGCGGGCTTCGATAAGGTCTTCGGTATTGCCAATGAGGACCTGGAGCGTTCCACCGGGGAGAAGACTTCATCGGTGCATTTCATGCGTTTCGAATTCACTGACGACATGATTGGCGCGCTCAGGCAGGGGGCGGGACTGTCTTTCGGTGTGGAGCACGAGCACTGTACGGAGTCTGTCGATCCGGTGCCCGAAACCACCAGGAAATCGTTGCTGGCTGACTTTAATTGATGCCCGGGCTTAACCGGATCCATGCCGCTTGCCGGATTCCCTTTCTGCAACCATCGTATTCATCGATTGGCCGCAGACGAAGGTCGCCATGGGCGGCCCAAAGTGGGTTAGAATCCGCCCATCTTGTTAACCCCAGAATGATTGGAACATGAGTCGAGACTACAACGCCTCCGACATTGAGGTACTTAGCGGACTTGATCCGGTGAGGCGCCGCCCCGGCATGTACACCGATACAAGCCGACCGAATCACCTTGCCCATGAGGTCGTCGATAACAGCGTCGATGAGGCGCTCGTGGGGCACTGCAAGCGCATTGACGTGGTGCTTTTCAAGGATGGTTCCCTGCAGGTTAGCGATGACGGTCGCGGTATGCCGGTAGATATTCACCCGGATGAAAAAATTCCCGGTGTGGAACTGATCCTTACCCGGCTGCATGCAGGCGGCAAATTCTCCGAGGGAAATTATGAGTTCTCGGGCGGTTTGCATGGTGTGGGCGTGTCGGTGGTGAATGCCCTGTCGAAGAATCTGGAAGTCTGGATTCGTCGCGGTGGCGCCGAGTACAACATGAGCTTCCGGGGAGGAGAAAAGTCCGGTGAGCTGGATGTGGTGGGAAAGGTTGGCAAGGCCAATACCGGCACCACCATCCGATTCTGGCCAGATCCGAAATATTTCGACAGCGAAAAGTTTTCTGTCCCCCAGTTGCGTCACACCCTGAAAGCCAAGGCGGTATTGTGCCCCGGGCTGAAAGTGACGTTCAGCAATGAAAAGACCGATGAGAAAGACGAATGGCTGTACCAGGGAGGGCTGGATGAGTACCTGCTTGAATCCCTGGAGAAGGCCGAGTTCCTGCCCGAGGAACCCTTCAGCGGCTGTCTGACCGGTGCAAGAGAAGCCGCGGACTGGTCGCTGGTCTGGATTACCGGCGGTGAAAGGGCGGTTTGCGAAAGCTATGTAAACCTGATTCCCACTGTCCAGGGTGGTACCCACGTAAACGGTTTGCGTAGCGGATTGACCGAGGCCCTGAGAGAGTTCTGCGACTTCCGTAACCTGTTGCCGCGAGGATTGCGCCTGGCCCCCGAGGATGTCTGGGACAGAGTGAATTATGTACTGTCGGTCAAGGTCAGCGATCCCCAGTTCTCCGGGCAGACCAAGGAACGCCTGTCTACCCGGGAGTGTGCAGCCTTTGTGATGGGTGCGGTGAAAGATGCCTTCGCCTTGTGGCTGAATCAGCATCCGGATACCGGTGAGAAAATCGCACAACTGGCCATCGCCAATGCCCAGACCCGCTTGAAGGCCAGCAAGAAGGTGATTCGCAAGCGGGTGGTCCAGGGTCCGGCCCTGCCGGGCAAGCTGGCAGATTGCACCAGTCAGCAGCCGGAACTGTCTGAATTATTCCTGGTGGAGGGTGACTCCGCAGGTGGTTCGGCCAAGCAGGCCAGGGACCGTGAAACCCAGGCGGTTATGCCCCTGCGAGGAAAAATCCTTAATACCTGGGAAGTGGATTCACAGCAGGTGCTGGCATCCCAGGAAGTTCACGACATCGCGGTAGCCCTGGGTGTTGACCCGGGCAATCCGGATATTTCCGCGCTGCGTTATCACAAGGTCTGCGTGTTGGCTGATGCTGATTCCGACGGCCTGCATATTGCGACCTTGTTGTGCGCGCTTTTCTTGCGTCATTTCCGTCCCCTGGTGGAAGCGGGGCATATATACATTGCGATGCCACCGCTGTTCCGGGTGGATGTGGGGCAGCAGGTTTTCTACGCCCTGGATGACTCGGAACGCCTTGGGATTCTCGACCGTATCCAGGCAGAGAAGCTGCGTGGCAAGGTAAGCGTGACCCGATTCAAAGGCCTGGGTGAAATGAACCCCGGGCAGTTGCGTGAGACCACCATGGCGGCGGATACCCGGCGCCTGGTGCAGTTAACCATCTCCGGCTCAGACAAGACAGAGCAATTGCTGGATATGCTCCTGACCAAGAAACGGGCGACGGATCGACGGGCGTGGCTGGAGGAAAAGGGCAACCTGGCCTCGATATAGGCTGGTAAGCCGCTGATTGGAATTCCCAGGGCCCGGCCAGTATGCACGGGTGACCTCAGAGAGTTGAGAACCATGGAAAATCAGGAACTGAATTTCGAGGGTGTTGAGCAACAACCGCTCAAGACCTTCACCGAGAAGGCCTACCTCGATTATTCGATGTACGTGATCCTTGACAGGGCGCTGCCGCACATCGGTGACGGCCTCAAGCCTGTGCAGCGCAGGATTATCTACGCCATGAGTCAGCTGGGACTGGCGGCAACATCCAAGCCCAAGAAATCAGCTCGTACCGTGGGTGATGTGATCGGCAAGTTTCATCCCCATGGCGACTCCGCTTGTTACGAGGCCATGGTCCATATGGCCCAGCCCTTTACTTACCGCTATCCAATTATTGAAGGCCAGGGGAACTGGGGTTCTACAGACGACCCGAAGAGCTTTGCGGCCATGCGTTACACCGAGGCCAAGTTGCATCCCTATGCGGCGGTGCTGCTATCGGAACTGGGCCAGGGAACCGTGGATTGGGCGCCTAACTTTGATGGCACCATGGAAGAGCCGATCATGTTGCCGGCGCGCTTGCCAAACCTGTTGCTAAACGGGGTGACCGGTATAGCGGTGGGTATGTCCACGGACGTGCCGCCACACAATTTACGTGAGGTCGCGGCGGCCTGTATTCACTTGCTGGAGAAGCCTTCGGCCTCTATAGAAGACCTGTGTGAAATTATCCAGGGCCCTGATTTTCCCACCGGCGGAGAGATCGTTACGCCGCTGTCCGAAATCCGCCAGATATATATCAATGGTGGTGGCACCCTGCGGATGCGGGCGACCTGGAAAAAAGAAGATGGTGACCTGGTGATCGACGAGCTGCCCTACCAGGTTTCCGGGAGCAAGATACTCGAGCAGATCGCCAACCAGATGCGCGCAAAAAAGCTGCCCATGGTGGAAGACCTGCGTGACGAGTCCGATCACGAGAATCCTACACGCCTGGTGGTGTCGCCCCGCTCAAACCGGGTGGACGCGGATGCCTTGATGGCGCATTTGTTTGCTACCACCGACCTGGAGCGCAGTTACCGGGTAAACCTGAATATTATCGGGCTTGATGGTCTTCCCAAGGTGCATAACCTCAAGCGCCTGCTTGGGGACTGGATCAAGTTCCGCACCACGACTGTCACCCGTCGACTGCAGTACCGCCTGGACAAGGTTGAGCAACGGCTGCACATCCTGGACGGCCTGTTGATCGCCTTCCTGAATATTGACGAGGTAATCGCCATCATCCGGGCCGAGGATAAGCCCAAGCCGGTGTTGATGGAGCGCTTTGGACTCAGTGACATCCAGGCGGAAGCCATCCTCGAGTTGAAATTACGCCACCTGGCGAAGCTCGAGGAAATACGTATCAAGGCCGAGCAGGGTGAACTGGCTGAAGAGCGCGATGCGCTGCAGAAGATACTTGGCAGCGCGGCCAGGCTGAAAACGCTCATCCGCAAGGAAATCACAGAGGATATGGACAAATACGGCGACGACAGACGGACCCGTATAATCCAGCGGCCCGCAGCCCAGGCCATTGACGAGAACCAGTTGATCTCCAGCGAGCCGGTGACCGTGATCCTGTCCAAGCGCGGCTGGGCCAGGGGTGCCAAGGGTCACGAGATCGATCCTTCCAGCGTGACCTACAAGTCGGGAGATGAATTCCTGCAGGCCAGCAAGGGTCGCAGTAATCAGCAGGTGGTGTTTCTGGACAGCACAGGCAGAACGTATTCCCTGCAGGCTCACACTTTGCCGTCTGCACGCAGCCAGGGCGAACCCCTGTCGGGCAGGTTTAATTCACCCGATGGCGCGTCGTTCGCCGGCGTGTTAATCGGCGACCCGGATGATTTGTGGCTTATGGCCAGTGATTACGGGTACGGATTCATCGTGAAGTACGCTGACTTGTTGTCCCGCAACCGGGCCGGCAAAGTGGTTCTCAAGCCACCCGCTGGCAGTGTGGTGCTTCCGTCTGCCAGGGTACCGGCCGGCGAGGGCAACTGGGTGGTGGCGGCCACGAGCGAAGGTTACCTGCTGACCTTCCCCATGGCCGAGTTACCCCAGCTCAGTCGTGGCAAGGGAAACAAGATCATCAATATCCCTTCAAAGAGACTCAAGTCCGGACAGGAAAAAGTGGTGTCGGTGGCGGTGATTGGTCCCGAGAACAAGCTGGTCATATTCAGCGGTCAGCGGCACATGCGCCTGGGCTACCACGAGCTTGAGCAATACGAGGGGAGTCGCGGCAAACGTGGCTCATTGTTGCCGCGCGGGTATCGAAAGGTGGACAAGTTGGCCGTCGAGTAGGGTCGGCCTTAGGGGGTACTGGTGCCCAGGATGACCTCGGGTTCCTGGACGTAATAGCCCTGCATGTACTGGACACCGGACTGCCACAGCACGGCCATGGTATTGGCGTCTTCCACACGCTCCGCGATGCTTTGGATATCTTTTTCTTTCAGCGCCTGAGCCAGTTCTGTCACCCGGCGCTGGTTGTCTTCATTATTGGCCAGGCCCTGCATGAGTGAGCCATCGATTTTCGCGTAATCCGCCCGCAGGTGCTTGAGCAAGCGGATGGAGTCATTCGCGGTGCCAAAATGTTCGAGGGCAAAATACACGCCAAGTTCTCCCAGTTGGGTGGCCAGCTCCAGGGTTTGCTTGAGATGTTTCCTTGCCACGCCCTCATTCACCTGGATGCACAGGGCGCCTGGCCCAAGTCGCGCAGTTTTCAGTTTCTCTCCTATCCACTTGGGCAGCGTCTCATCGATTACCGACTCGGCTGAAATTCGGGCAAATACACGTGAGGCTTTTCTGGTGGCGCAGAACTGCAGTGCTGCATCGACGACCCATCGGTCAATCGGTTTGATCAGGCCATTGCGCTCCGCGGCTGGAATGAAGTTCGAGGGCAGAACCTCGTTGCCCTTGTCATCGGTCATTCTCAGCATGACGTCGTACATGTCGTGTATTTCGTCGGTGAGACTGGCAATGGGCTGGTGCACCAGGCTGAAACGGTTATCCATAAGCGCGCTTTTGACATGTCGCACCCAGTGTTTGTCGAATTCGATAGTCTGGGTGTCATTACTCACGTCCATTTCGAAGATGTGGGTGCCGTCACCCCCATTTTTACGACAGGTTTCATTGGCCTGGTCGGCGTGATTAATCAAGCGCTCAAGGCTTTCGCTGAAATTGTCGACTTCCGCGATGCCGATGCTGCAAGTTGCGGAAATAGACTGGTTGCCCACTTCGAATACATGGGTGCGAACCCGGTTGCCCAGGTTGCTGGCCCAGGCCAGCACATCCTGCCTGGTACCGCGATTGATGTAGGCGACGAACATGGTTCCGCCGAACCTGCCGTACAAATCGCCACTAACAACGCTATCGCGTAACAGGTTGGAGAAGCTTGTTAGCACCTCCTCACTGCCCAGTGCGCCGATGTTGTTGATAATGTCCCGGAAATTATCCACGGTGATGTAGAGCAGGGCAGTCACACCTCCCCGGGAAGGTTGCGTGAGGCGACGAGTCAGGTGGGAGATGAAATGACGTCGGTTGTAGAGGCCGGTGGTCATATCCAGCTTGGCGAATCGTTCCAGTTTCTGATCCGGTTCCTGCTGCTCGGACTTGCGGGCGGGTATACACATGCGAACGCAGGGTTCCCCATCAAAGTCTGCCTGGGTCAGTTGCAGGATTACGGACAGAGCGGAGTTGTCGCTCAGCAGTCCCTGGGCCTTGAGGTCGTGGTCGCTCCACTTGCCCTGCATGCAGGCCACCAGGGCTGCCTTGATGGCGGCGTGGTTCTGGTTGTCGAATAAATCCATCACCGGGGTTCCCACCAGAGATTCCTCTTCAGGGTATCCAAATAGCTCCAGCCAGGCGGCATTGGTGCCCACCACGATGCCCTCGCTAACCTGGGCAATGGCGTCCGCCGAACCTTCCAGGAAGCTGTGCAGCTGTTCTTTGTACTGGCTGGCCGCCCCCAGTGTCTGGTTAAGAGCCCGTTCCAGGCGGAAACTGCGAAGCTCGCGTGTGGCAACGGCAATCATTCGATCGGTATGGGTCAGGGATACCGTGTCCTTGGCTCCCTCCCGCATGGCCCGGGCGATAATTTGCTCGTTCAGGGCGCTGCGTACTTCCAGGATGGGCACTCCCGGCGCCCATGAATTTCTCAGGTCGGCCACGGTGCCTATACCAACCCCGGATTCCTCGGTGAATAACAGGATCATCTCTGGATTGATCTGGCCCATAGCCTCCGCAAGGTCATCGGTGCTGGATATCAACGTACAGTGAACCGGATGGCCGCCTGTGCGAAGGATGCGGTTGACTGATTCCGATTGCTCGGGAGCCTTGGCGATGACGATTAATGGAACACGGGCTTCCTGGTTCAATTCACGTTCTCCGGACAGGTTGGTACGCTGCACAAATCCCATGCGATAAGGCATTCATTGTTCGTTTCGGAGTGTATCACCAGTTTCGCCCGGCGGGGGACTGGGGAGGGCCGGCAGGGGTAGTGACGCAATTGGCCGCTTTTTGGCTGACCTGATTCAGAGAATCTTGGTACTATTGGCCGCTTTCACCGGGGCGCAGATTCCCGGAATAACCGTGTTTTGACAGGACTCCATGCTATGGCCAGCTACCAGACCAGCGAATTTCGCTCAGGATTGAAAATTTTGCTTGATGGCGATCCCTACACCATTGTTGAAAACGAATTCGTGAAACCGGGCAAGGGCCAGGCCTTCAACCGGGTGCGGGTGCGCAATCTCAAGAATGGCCGGGTGGTGGACAAGACGTTCAAGTCTGGTGAAAGCGTGGATGCTGCGGATGTGGTTGAGACAGACATGCAGTATTTGTACAACGATGGCGAATTCTGGCACTTCATGGACCCTTCCTCATACGAGCAGTATGCTGCCGACGCCAATGCCGTTGGGGACACCGTGAAATGGCTGAAGGAAGAAGATATCTGCCTGGTAACCCTCTGGAATAACTCACCCCTGTTGGTGTCGGCGCCGAACTTTGTGGAATTGAAGATCGTAGAGACCGACCCGGGTTTGCGTGGGGACACTGCCCAGGGCGGTGTGAAACCTGCTCGCCTGGAGACTGGTGCCTCGGTGCGTGTGCCCCTGTTCCTTGAAGAAGGCGAAGTCATCAAGGTGGACACCCGCAGCGGCGAGTACGTGTCGCGGGTCAAGGACTGATCACCGGTCCTCGGGATATCCCATGACAGCAAACACAAGTTGGCGCCCCACGGCTTCGGTGGAGGTGCTGCGTCTGCGTGCCGGAATGCTGGCTCGCACAAGGGCCTTCTTTGAGCGCAGGCGGGTAATGGAGGTGGAAACTCCGGTATTGTCGGCGGCCGGAACCACGGATGTAAATATTCATAGCATGACTACCCGGGTCGCGGGTCAGCCGGGTGCCCTGTATTTGCATACCTCGCCGGAATTCCCGATGAAGCGGCTGCTGGCAGCCGGTTCCGGGGATATTTACCAGATTGCGAGAGTATTCAGAGACGGCGAGAGTGGTCGCTGGCATAACCCGGAATTCACCATGCTGGAATACTACCGGCTCGGTATGGATCACCACCGCTTGATGGATGAGGTGGAGGATTTGATGGGGGAATTGTTGGGCGAGGGTGGGGAATCGCTACAGTGCCAACGCCTGACTTATCGGGACGCGTTCTTACAGGCCGTGGACCTGGATCCGCTGGTGGCCGGGCGACAGACGTTGCTTGACGCGTTGGCCCGTCGCCAGGTCAGCCTGCCCGGGGAAACCCTTACTGATGCCCAGTTGAGCGACTTGCTCATGGGAACCGTGGTCTCGCCAGCCCTGGGCAGGGATCGCCCCTGTTTTGTTTACGATTTTCCGGAAGACCAGGCGGCCCTGGCCAGGATTCGACCTGGCAACCCTCCGGTGGCCGAGCGCTTCGAGTTGTTTTACCGGGGTATGGAGT
>JAOTSW010000157.1 GCA_029864735.1 Chromatiales bacterium
CACTGGTCTCCCAGCGAGGCAAGCGCGACGGCAGCCCACACCTGGGGCTGGGACTGCACGTGGTGAAACTGATCGCAGAACACCACGGGGGACGTGTCAGCGCCGGGGACTCGACTGTGCTGAGCGGCGCTGAATTCAGAATCGAACTGCCGGCCGGCCCGGCCCGATGAATTTTGAAGCTTGTCAGGCGTGCGGCTTTACGCCTATCCGCAGCGTGCTTTCACCCACGAAGAAACCATACTGGAGGCTACAAACCGATGCCAGCGTTAACTTATTGCCTGGTTCAAACCGGTCGTATCATCCAAATTGGGACAATAAGCTAACACCGGCACCCTATTGTTCATATCAGGAGCCTATTCAGGAGATACCAGCATGGCGGTTAAAGAAAGAATGAGTAGCAGAGGATTCCTGGGCAATGCTACGCAGCTTTCAAGGCTGACAGCAGTAGCAATTGCAACCCTGATTGCCACAGCATGCAGTGGGCACGAGAATGCGTTAAACGCTGCACCGGGTGAGCCTCCGACCATGGTTAGGGAACTGCAACCCACTGACCCAAAGCCCGCCCCATCGGTTGTCATACCAAAGGGGCTTGAGCGCCTGGTTGAGTTGGCGAAACAGGACCTGGCCTCAAGGATTGGGGTGGACGTGAAGGTCATTAAAATCGTCAGCGCTGCGTATGTGAGCTGGCGGGACGCCAGCGCGGGTTGCCCCGAACCCGGCTACGAGTACGCCCAGGTTCTGACCAATGGCTCGCTGATTGTCTTGCATGCAGAGGGCAAGATCTACCAGTACCACAGCGCGGGGGATCGGCCGCCTATTCTCTGCGAGAATCCATCGCCCGAAACGCCCATGCCCTATGGTCCAGGAGATACTTGAGCCACTAGTAGCATTCTGTGGGTGCTAAAAAAATTGGGGGTAGCAAATAGCTACCCCCAATCCTTTTTCTCTTGACGCCGGCCCTCAGTTAGCACCGGCACATTTCAAGCGATAGTTACTCAGTGCAGGTAGTCACCGCAATCGCTTTCTCTGTCTTGTCACCCGAGGCGATATCCGCACGATTAGTGATACTGCTGCCCGCGGCACAGCTATCAACTGTTGCCTGGAAGCTCAAGCTGGCTGTACCACCTACCACACTGCCTACCTTGACTTCGTCACCTGCAAGCGGTGCGATACCGACACCGTCGTAATAGTAGGAGGCGCCCAGAGTACCGTCGCTATTCTCCGCACCCACCGTGGCGCGATACAGCGAAGCGTCACTCATATCCCCGTAGGTATACCAGATGTTCCCTGAAGACCCGATTTCCAGCCAAACCTGGAACGAGTACCGGGCGGTATCGTCACCATATTGCGGAACATCATTCCACTCAAAGATTGTCCAGCAGGTCGGCCCGCCGCACAACACACCAACAGACCAAGTGCCACCAGCCCCGAGGTTCAGGTCGCTCCAGAACGGCGCCAGAATGTTGTTGGGCGGCGTCGCGCTGGGTAGATTCTGGTTGTTTGCACTGGCCGCACTACCACTGGCTGTACCCGCCTCCAGAGTTCCGTTTACCGAGAAAATTACCTGGGAGTAACTAGTTCCGTTGTAAGTAAATGCGGGAACGTTGAACAGAAGCGCACCGTCGTCACAATTGGACGGGCAAGACCTAGGAGCTATGCCAAAGATTGACAACGGCAGGAAGCCGGCAGGCGAGTCAACGGAAGGCACCACCGCAATCGAACCCACATCCAGCGATCCCGACCAGGTGGCCGTATTGCCATTGATCGTAAAGGCGGAAGAGGTCGTACCACCGTTTACACTCTCTGTTTCCGAACCGGCTACAGGCGTCAATCCGGCGGGGATGGAATCCGTCAAATGGATTTCATCGGCCAGTTGACCGTTT
Organism: Chromatiales bacterium; assembly: GCA_029864735.1. Taxonomy (GTDB): domain Bacteria; phylum Pseudomonadota; class Gammaproteobacteria; order Steroidobacterales; family BM003; genus CAKZML01. The sequence continues at coordinate 1,884 of JAOTSW010000157.1, forward strand.
GCGATATCGATCTGATAGGTCAGCGTCTCACCTTCGGCCGCCTCTGCCTTGTCCACGGTCTTGGTGAATACGTTGGCATCCGAGCTAGTCGCGCCCAGCACGGCTACAGGCAGGTGCAAATCCGGCCCGTCGCCTTTTCGCAGGAGGTCAATCTGGCCGAAGGTCCAGCCACTGGCCTGGGTTGTATCAGCACTCACGGTGATAGAGCCTGTTTGTCCTGACTTAATTTTCAGTCTGGACGGCGAAACCGTGATGTTGGCACCCCCTGTGGTCGTGGCCACGACATCCGTATGGATGGTGTGCTCGGTCTTGTTGGTGAATGTACGTGTCCAGGAACAGTCACCGACACAGGACCCATCCTGCATGCTTGCCAGGTTCAGGGTCTTGGGGTCACCACCGGTAGCCGGGTTGGCAAACCAAAAGTTGTCGGGCGTCTCATCCATCACCAGGCCAGATTCGACCGCCCTGGACAGGTCGATACGTCCCGCGCCATGATCAAAAGGAGTGGCTAACGAGACACCGTCTTCCTTGCGGATATAACTGTTGTCCGAGGTCATCATGATCGCCGACTTGACCTCATAGGGTGTCAAGTCCGGACGAGCACCGGAAACAATTGCGCCCGCGCCGGCATTATGCGGGCTGGACATCGACGTTCCGCTCAGGAAGTCATATTCATCTGGATCACCGGATGAAACCGTACTGACTGCCGCCAGTATGTCAACGCCCGGCGCAGTCATATCCGGCTTAAGCACATCCAGGGCACTGTTGGGGCCCCGGGAGCTGAATCCTGCCATGATGTCGCCGTTGTCAGGGTTTAGGTCTACCACGTAACCGCTGATCGAACCCATAGCGTTATCCACGCCGGCCACCCAGGCCTTAAGCTCATCGCCGGCAGTCACGCCCAGGTGAACCGCGGGCAGGTAATGCCCGTCACCGGTGACCGATTCGCCATTCGCGGCAAGATTTGCAAGCACTAAACCACCGGCGCCGCCCGCGAGGACATTGGCGCCTTTAGCCACTCGCGCAATGGCTCCACGATCACAAATCACGATCTCACCATTGAAGTGCCCAGAGGGGAATGGATCCAGGCACTGAGCAGGATCGGTGTCATTCGCCGATCCGTTAGCAGTCGGATAGTCACCCGCATACACAATAGATGCCGGCCCGTATCCGTCTGTGAAGCCAACACCAGCAAGATCAGGGTAACCGCCCTGGTCGCTGGTCATGTCAACCACGCTATTGGTGATCTTGCGGTTATGAGTACTGGCCGCCGTGGTCGCCACCCAGGGAGACTGATGCCCCAGGGTAGACGCGCCGGGACCAGCATTGCCGGCGGATGCAGAGACATACACACCTGCCGCCGTGGCATTCAGGAAGCCGATTTCCACTGGATCATTGTAGGGATCTTCGCCCCCGGAAATCGAATAGTTCAGAGACTGAATACCGCCGGGAATGTTGGCGGAGTCCACCACTACCTGGTTTATAGCCGCAATCAATGCGGAACCGGGGCAGCCTCCGTCGTCAACACAGACGTCATAGATGACGAGATTGGCATGAGGAGCCACGCCGGATATTTTACGCGTTAGACTCGTGGTTGGCGCGAACGCCGTGGCAGCCTGGATAACATTGCCGCCGGAAGTGCTGGCGGTATGTGAGCCGTGCCCGTTGTTATCCTCTGGTGCAGGGTATGCAGCATCAGTGGGGACAAACGACCAGGCGCCTACCAATTTGTCGTTGCAAAAGGATGAGTCGGTCACGTCACAATAACTGCCGGGAACGAAGTTGCCGGAACCCAGCGGGTTAACATGCTGGTAGCCGTCTCCGCCCATAGCGGCGAAGGACGGATGATCATGGTTGACGCCCGAATCAAGTATGGCTATCACAACCCCTTGGCCCTGTGAATGAGGAACGTTATTAGGTGTTCCTCCCCAAATGGCGCCGGCATTGATCCACTCGGGTCCTGCATCGGTGTTCAGAGTTTCAATGCGTTCGCGGGTAACGCTCTTTACGCCTGGTACAGAGGCCATGGCCTTGGCCTGGTCCGGAGTCATTTCAACCGCTAGTCCATTGAGAACATACTGATACTCATATTTGACACCGGATGTTATACCCGCATCTGCGATAAACTTGTCCTGCTTGCCTTTCAGATATTTACGGTAAGCTTTGCTTTCTTTGCTATTTGTATTGAGTTTGCTTGCGCCAGTAATCTTATTGCTGGTCGCTTCCAACCCCTGTATTGAACCATCGTAGGTTGCAACCGGCTGATCGGCGAGCTGAATAATGTATACACTGCGGCCGTTTTCCGACGCATAGCTTGCCTTTCCAAACTCCCCCTGACTCACGACATTGCCAACCATGGTTGGTTGATTTGCCGCAGGCTGCAGATCCGCAGCAGAAAGCGGAATTGCGGTTGCGCATCCGATTGCCAAGCAAGCGGACCTAAGTGTGCGTAAATTGAGCTTCATCTATGAGTTCCCCTTATAAATATTTAGTAACACCCACAAGGGTTATTACTTGTTTTCGCTTTTTCTTCTTGCGCGAGATGTTTTCTATTTTTCTTCTTGTGCGAGATGTTTTCTATTTTTCTTCTTAGGCGAGATTAGAACAGTTTCGAAATATATCAAAGACTATTATTTTTTTGCTTCGAACAATTTCCGCGAATTGGAACCACTCTCGAGAAGAAAAAATTTGAGATTCAGCTTATGTTAAGTGGCAGACTTGGCTGAAAATTTACTTTGCAGTGCTTAACGTCGTTCGAGATTCCACCCCAAGTTTTTCAGCTAACCAGAAGATTTTGAAAAGTAATTGATATGCTCAGCAACGTGGGGCAGGTTTCGTTATTGACGGGGCCTTGAGAAAATCTGATAGGCAGCCCGTTGATGGTCCGGGTGTATTAGCTGGATAGATTCAGGTCCCGCCCCGCCAGCTCTGGGCGAACCCGGGGAAGGGCATGTACTGCAAGAGCTGCCAACGGGACCCAGACTGCGCGTTTGTCAATCACGCCCTAGTCTTCGAACAGACATCGTCCAGCGCGGGTCGGGTAAAAAAGTTCATCCTCGAACTCCGAAGACCACTGCTCCGATTTTTCAGAAAGAATTAGTTCATGTCGCGGTACAGATAAGCCATCCGCTCGATCACTTTGATCTATTTTTGATGCCTTCGACCTGGCTGGCTTTCTAAGGGGTGCACCGCTTAAATGATAATTCCAGACAGAGGTAGGTCTAGAGTTTCTGGACCAAGGGCATTGTTGGTGTGATGCCACTGTCCTGAAACTGCTGCCACTACGTTCCCAATAGCGATTGGGCCGGCTCAAGCGCAGCCGCAATACCACAGTTACTTAAGTTGCGCTTTGTGTACATACACAATAATGAGCTTATGATTGTCAGCAATCAGCTCGTCCAGGTATCTCTCCCGCGCGGAGCCCAGGAAGCCGGTACTGGTGTTAGCTGATTGTCTTTGTTTGGAGGACACGGTTGGTTTAATAAGGTAACACCGGCACCCTTTACTCGATTACTTCTTCCATGGCTGACTGATGGGCGCCAACCTAATCGCGTGTCGCCCTCAACAGTTTGGAATGAAAATAACTTTTTATAGCGTTAATTAAACGTAAATGCCTCTCATGTACCGCTGCCTGTGAATTTTTTGATGAAAATTCTATGATAGATTCGATGCAATTACAGATAAAGTAAAGCTGGAAAAAGCACTGCTAATTGGATGCCGGCACGCGTCACCTGGGTGTCGTGCATCACGTTGACGGTGGCGGCGAAATTGCCAGAACCATTATCGATATCGACACGCAATAAGCCCGGACCCCTCGGCGCCGGAACCGGTGTCG
>JAOTSW010000158.1 GCA_029864735.1 Chromatiales bacterium
GACTGTATCATGACGGGACGTTTGCAGCGGAGCTTTACCTCACCCCAGAGCGTCGTGCTGAGTATTCTGAAAAATGAAATGGCGCTGGTTTGGCCCAGCCTGATATCAGCTGTGTCTGGGGCAGAGAGCGTTCTGCCGATAGTATCGTCAGTGACTCGCCATAAATATCCGTCTACTATCTGTTTCAGATCATTAAATTACGCCAAGGGACTGGAGAGAAAGTAATGAAAATACGATTTTTAGCGTTTCTGCTGATCGCGCTTCCCGGACTGGTTCACGCCCAGGGTTACGGCAGTTCCCGTGATCGCACCGGCAGCTGGGAATGGTCGCTCTCGGGGATTTACCAGGACTCCGAAAAGGCAGGCGCCGGGGGCGGCTCCTCAGTGGATATTGATAGTGCCTGGGGTGTCGGCCTGAACGTGGGCTACAACTTCAACAATCGCCTGGCGGTCGGCGCGGATTTTGAATGGCTTCGACCCGATTACAGGGCAACCCTTGTCAACGACAGTGACCCGAATGACACCACCATTATCGATCACAGCTTTGACCAGCTGAACTTCCGCTTCAAGGGCGTTTTCAATCTAATGGATGGCCCGCTGACGCCCTACCTCGAGGCCGGGCTGGGCTGGACCTATGTTGATTCCAATGTAGTGGATGGCCCACCGGTGACCGGTTGCTGGTGGCATCCCTGGTGGGGCTACGTGTGTAGCAATTATTACACCACCTACACCGAAACCAATTTCACCTATGGCGGCGCCCTGGGTGTTCGCTACGCCTTGAAAAACGGCACGATACTCAAGCTGAGCTATAACAATTATACGATTGACAGCAGTGGTGCCGGGGCTGACCCGACGTTGAGCGCTTTCCGCCTGGAGTTCGGCTGGCGCTTCTAGCTGCTGATCGGAATCTACAAAAACGCGGCGGCCGATGGTGACATCTGCTGCCGCTTTTTTTGCCTAGATAGGTGAGCCCGGCGGCGCTTTCAGTGGTGCCTGGGGTTCCAGGCCCGACGGGCTATCCAGCAGGTTTCTGACCTGGCCGGAGGCCAGGCGGTAGTGGGCCCGCCAGGCGGTGTCCAGGCTACGACGGCTTTGTTTTTCCAGCCAGCTTGCCAGTTCACTTAAACGGTCATAGGCGATGGCTCGAACCTGGGCCTGGGTGTTGCCGTCTGCGGCCAGTGCTGTCAAGCGTTGCAGGGTGGCCATATTCACCACTCGCTGAAGTTCTGCTTCCTGGCCAATCGAATTAACGCCATACCAGGTCTTTTTAAGCAACTTGTCGACCAGGTCACCGAAATCGGGAAGGCCGGCATCCAGGGAGTGGGCGTTGACCATCCGTGCCGCCCGGGTTGGATCCAGTAGCATATCCAGGGCAAGGCCGGCAGCGGTATCGGCTGCGGCCAGGGGGTCGAAAAGGTAGCCTGTCTGGCGAGGAAATAACTCGCGGGTGGTCGGTGTTCCAGGCGGTCGCGGTGAGATCAGTGCGACCAGTTTTGGATCAATGGCCAGTACATAGGGTCGCAGCGTGGCCAGCAAGGCATCAATGGCGCGGCGTTGCTTCTCAGCGCTAACCGGTCGATTCGCCGGGCGGCCGTCACCCCGATGGCCGTAGTCAAATTCCACACCGCCAATTTCGGTGGCAGCGGCCTGGAGCTGATAGCGATGCAGTAAATACATGGGTACCAGCACATCCTCTATGGTTGCCATGGGGCGTCCCATACGGATGGTCTTTTCCGAGAAATTGGCCAGCACCTGCCGGCGAACCTGCATCAGGCGATTCAATTCGGCTACCGAATCCGAGCCGTTGTCCCAGAGGCTGCCATTGGGATGGGCGGGGCCGGCGGTGCTTGCGTAGGCGTCGCCACGTGCGTGCAGGTCGGCCACGTACTTCAGTCCCGAGGCGAATGTTTCGGCCAGAATGCGCTGGCGTTCGGCCACCGGGTCCACGCCCTTGGGGAAGTCCTGGTAGCCATACAGTATTGCCCGCTTGTCCCAGGCGCCGATTCCCACGCCATAGGCGTCAGACACATCGATGGTATTGTTTTCACCGATCTTCACCAGGGGGAACGGGTAGTCCATCACCGAGGCCCGGTCGTTGGCGCTGGCAGCGAAATTGTGTTCAAGCCCCAGGGTGTGGCCAACCTCGTGGGCAGCCAGTTGGCGAATTCGCGCCAGGGCGAACTCCAGCAGTTCTGGCGGGACGTTGTCGTCTTCGTACGGCGCCAGCAAGCCCTCTGCCAACAGGTAGTCCTGGCGTACGCGCAACGATCCCAGAGACACGTGACCCTTGATGATTTCACCGGTGCGCGGATCGTTCACGTTGGCGCCGTAAGACCAGCCGCGGGTTGAGCGGTGTACCCACTGGATGAGGTTGTAGCGCACGTCCATGGGGTCCGCATCCGGGGGCAGCATCTTCACCTGGAAGGCATCCTTGTAGCCGGCGGCCTCAAACGCCTGGTTCCACCAGGAGGCACCTTCCATCAAGGCACTGCGTACCGGTTCCGGTGCGCCCGAATCCAGGTAGTACACGATGGGTTTCACCGCTTCGCTTATCGGGGCAGCAGGATCTTTCTTGGCCAAGCGGTGACGTATCGTCAGGGTTTTCATGACTGGCTCGCCGATAGGCGATGCAAAATCGAAGACCGTGCCATTAACCCAACTGCTGGAAGCGTCCATGTAGCCTGAGCGTCCGTCATAGGGCAGGGGTTCATAGCCGGCTTTTGGCAGGCGTACGAAAGAATGGTGCTGATGCACCGTTACCGATGAGGGATCGGGGGCGACGCTGCCCAGGATAGGCCCGGCGGGTTCACCTACCAGGGTAACCATGGCTTCCACCTCGGTGTTGTCCGGGAAGGTGCGAGTGCGGGGCAGGTACAGGGCGGAACGGCTGGGGTCCGCGTGAAAGTTTCCCTCTCCGGCGCGTCCGAGGCGGCGGGAAATTCCATGTTCGTCTCGCAGGAAAAATTCCGTTGCATCAACCAGCACCGCTCCTGAGTCTGCGGCTACCACGTCGAAGCCCCAGAGTACCGAGTTGGCAAAGGACTGTTCAACGGCCAGTCTTTCGGCCTGGTTTCGCGAATCGGCGATGTACCGGGTGTTGTCTTGTATTAACAGGACCCGCGGGCCCACTCGTTGAAACTGCACCAGGCGTGTCAGACCCAGTTGGCCGCGATCCAGCCCCAGGTCATTGGAACCCACGCCACGGGCCAGGCTGCTGACATAGATGAATTGCTCGTCGAAGTTATCAATCTGCAAATAAAGGCGCCCCTGGTCGCCATCCCAGTACAGGTCGAAGAACCCATCCATGCGCTTGATTCCGGACACATGCCTGGCAATGGTGGGCAATGCGGAGGCATCCCCGGTCGTGGCGCCAAGCGCCGGCCCGGTGGCAGCCATGAAGGACAAAACAATAAGCGGTAACAATCTCATTAGCCCGGTTCTCCAGGGAGTGTCGATAGTGGCGTTGGCCTGAGTCTGACCAGATGGGCGCCCCGGCGCAACAGTCATGGGTCTGCTGTTATTGTCATGCAACCCAGCGAGGCGGAATGCCCGCGACGACCTTACCACGACCAGCAAGTGACTACAGGATCAGGCAAGGCAGCGCTGCCCGGCGCGGGTACCCACGATGGTTTCTCAGATTGCCGCTGTCGCGACTACACTCGGGCCCCGGGTTTATTGTTGCCCAGGGGATTGATCGGTGGTCACTACAGGACATGCGACCTTTGGGCTACCCGGAATCCACCATGCTTGTTCCAATTCAATCCGGCAGATTCTTGCTGTAACGGATCAGCTCCCCGTCATAGCCCAGTCCCTCGTACAGGCGACAGGCCCGGGTGTTGCTGGCGAATGCGTGCAAGGTCATGGACCTGGCGCCCCGTTTCCTTGCGGCGGATTCGGCGGCACCCATAAGAGCCCGGCCGATGCCTGACCCTTCGGCACGCTTTTCCACCATGAGTACTTCCAGGTGGGCGCTGGGTTCACCACTGAGCAACTCGGCCCGCAGCCGTGACATGGCCACGCCCAGGACCCGTTGATCCTCGTCCAGGGCGATCTGGATGAGACAGTCGGGTTCTTTTCCCGCCGCCCAGGCCAGCAGGATTTTTTCATCGCCCCGCCATAGATGCTCCGCTACCCGTCCCGGGGGCAGTTCGAATTCGGCCAGGCGAGGCAACAGGCGACGGATGGCGTCAAGGTCATCCAAGCGGGCAGGACGGATCGAAAAATTCATCTTGGGCAAGGTCCTCCATTCGCATAAATCCAGCGTAGAGAGCTGACACTACAAGCTGTGGGGCGGATTAGCCAAACTGATCTGCTTGGCCAGGGTTCTTTATTTGTGTGGCAGAGGTGAGTACGCTGGCCCGACTGTCAGGAATCCACACTATAGGTAATCCGATGAATCGTATTGCGCAGACAATTTGCATGGCCACAATCTTCAGTATCCCAGCCCTGGCCGGCGCGGAAACCTTATCCCAGTCGATTGACGCGGATTACCAGGCTCGACTCGAACCCCTGTTTAAACATTTCCACTCACATCCGGAATTGTCCGGTGTTGAATTCGAGACAGCCCGGCGCATGGCGAGTGAATTGCGTGACCTGGGATACCAGGTGACCGAGGGAGTGGGCGGCACCGGTGTGGTGGCTGTGCTGGAAAATGGCCCGGGGCCCACGGTGATGATCCGGGCGGACATGGATGGTCTTCCGGTGCAAGAGGAGTCCGGTCTGGCCTACGCTTCGAAGGCCAGGCAGAAAAAGCCGGGTGGCGATGAGTTCCCCGTGATGCACGCATGTGGGCACGATGTGCATATTACTGCCCTGGTGGGCACCGCCCGCCAACTGATGCAACGAAAGGCGGCGTGGTCTGGCACTGCAGTGCTGATCGTGCAGCCTGCCGAGGAAACCATATCGGGCGCCAGGGCCATGTTGCAGGATGGCCTTTACGAGCGCTTTCCAAAACCCGAGTACGCACTGGCCTTTCACGTGGATGCTGACGGTGAAGCGGGCAAGGTTAATGTACCGCTGGCCATTACCGGGTCCAGTTCAGACAGCGTAGACATCGTCGTCCACGGCGTGGGTACTCACGGCGCCTACCCCCACCAGGGCGTGGATCCGGTGCTGGTAGCGGCCCAGATAGTGGTGTCCCTGCAGTCAGTTGTCAGCCGGACTATCAGTCCCCTGGAGCCGGGTGTGATTACGGTAGGGGCCATACACGGGGGTACCAAGCACAACATCATCGGCGACAGGGTGGAAATGCAACTCACGGTGCGCTCGGACAGTTTTGAGACCCGCAAGGTCCTGCTGGCGGCGATCAAGCGCGTATCTGAAGGTGTGGCCGCATCCCTGGGGGTGCCGGCTGACTTGATGCCCGAGGTGATTTATTCAAGTACTGAAACCACACCGCCGACCATCAATGACGAGGCGACAGCCATGCGGGTGAGGGCTGCCCTGCAGGAAAATCTCGACCCAGGCATGGTTGTGGACAGGCCGCGTACCGGTATGGGCGCCGAAGATTTCGCCTACTTTGTTGAGCCCTCCCTGGGTGTGAAGGGCGTGTACTTTGATGTAGGCGGGACCCCTGCGGATCAATTAGGAAGCGCCCCGTCCCACCACTCACCGTTTTTCAAAATCCAGCCCGAGCCCTCAATCAAATCGGGGGTTGAGGCCATGGTGGTCAGCGCCATCGCCTTGATGC
>JAOTSW010000159.1 GCA_029864735.1 Chromatiales bacterium
ACGCCTGCCGAGTATGACGCGATGGCTGATGCGGCGATAAAGCGCATCATGAGTTTCCTTGAGGATAAGGACATACTGACGGTTACAGACTACATGGAACCGGCCTTGCGTGAACATGCCGGGTCCTTCGTGCCCGAGGAAAAGCGTCACTTTTTCTGGATTACCGCCCACTACGATCCAGCGCCCTTGTTCACCCACTTTTATCACTGGTTAGAGCTGGCCCGCATGGATCGCGAACCCCATTCAAGCCCGGTACGCCAGGGTGCCTTGTTGTACAACATCTTCGACAGCCGCAACGAGGGGACTGCTACCGGCGTTGAGGAAATGTTTATGCATGCCGGCCTGTACGACGATAGTCCGCGCTCACGCGAACTGGTTTGGATACTGCTGGCCCAGCGAGCGGCCAGGGGCCTGGGCTCGTTGTATGCCCACGCCAACCAGATGACCATGGAAGAGGCCGGTTCGGTGCACATGGAATTCACCCCCCGTGGCTGGATGAAGACCGAGAAAGAACTGCTGTTGTTCGAGCAGCACCTGTACCTGCGCCAGCCCGGTTATGGCACCAGTTATGTCACGGGTAAGTACCTTCTGGAGAACACCCTGGCTGACTATGCCAGGCAGGTGGAGGCCCGAGGCGAGGCCTTCCAGTTGAGAGACTTTTTCGACCGGCTGAATGCCATCGACAGCATCCCGATTTCCCTGGGTCGCTGGGAGCTGACCGGGCTGGATGACGAGGTTAATTACTAGTTACCGAGGAGAGTTGCAAAAGCTTACGCTCTATGGTCTGACTCTATAAATTTATTCGGTCTTGTCGAAAAACTTTACACTTTTCTGACGTCTAGTGGTGAGCGGAAATTGACAGGAAATACAAGCCATTGTTTACAAAATTAATTTGGTTTTCGGCTTAGAAATTGCATGATTTTTATGCCGCAAGTTCGATCAGGATGATTGAACAGCGTGAACAGAAAGGAGTCTGTAATATGAAAATACTAAGACTCATTGCAACAGGATTACTACTGGTTGTTGCCCAGGTCACGATGGCAGATGTAATCAACGGTGAGTTTGATCAAAATGCAGATGGATGGACCTTGTCCGGAAATTGCGGTGGAGCCTCCTATGCGGCTTCGATCGGCAATTCAGCGGGGTCAGTGCTGCTCAATTCATGTGGAGGCGATGCTAATGATTTAGATCCTCCGATGGCCACTCAACTGGTCGCGGGTTTCGTATCAGGTAATGCATATACTCTGTCATGGGAGACGTATCTGCACGTTAATTACTCTGGTGCCAACGGGGCTTCATTCGCCGTACTGCTTGATGGTCTGGTTCTCGGAACCTACGAGAATCTTACAGCGACTTGGGTAGGTGATTCGATTTCCTTCACTGCGACAGACACGAGCCACGAAATAGGGTTTGCCGCGGAGTGGGGGGCCAGTGACGTGTCCTACTATCTCGATAACGTTTTTATTAGTGGCTTTGACGGTGAGGCACCGCCGCCAATCGTAGGCGTTCCGGAGCCAGCAACATTGGCATTGCTGGGCCTGGGCTTGCTTGGGATAGGATTCTCCCGACACAGAAAATCATGACTCCTGTTGCATAACGAGATAAAGAAAGCCCCGATATCAGGGGCTTTCTTTTGGTCGCCTACTTGTTCGTGCCGCCCAGGCTGCGCAGGGTGTCGATACGTTCGATGATCGCATTGGTGATCAGCTTTGTTTCTTCCGGCCCGATGCGGTCGATGGCGCTGTTCAAGGAATGGTAGGTGGCCATGAGCAGGGCGCGCAGCTTGCGAAAGCCTTCCGGATTTTTCCGGCCGCACACCGTGTCGTCATTCTTCAGGATTCGATCAATCACTTCGGGTTCCCGGAGCAGTACATCGCAGGCGATGGACAGTCGTAACAACTCATCCCCGATCCCGTCCAGGTGTCGTTGCCAGACGGTGTGCTTGCTTCCTGCCATTTATGTGTCTCCCTGAATACGGTAAGCGTCAAGTGTAACAAGTCGCTGGAGAACATGGGCAGTGGGCCCGGTTCCCGGGGGCGCCGGTTCTCTGGAGAATCCGCCGGGGAAGGCTTTTAAGGCTGTAGGTAAATTCCGACAGAGGTTTTATCCGGGTTTCCCGGTATCCTTTTAGACTCAGATTAAGCAAATGCCTGATTCACAGGTTGTTATTTCAACCCCGGATGTCAGACAACCGTGCCTAATTCAATTCTCTTTCAGACACCTGGACCAACAGCCATGACATTTCGTATCACGCTCCTACTTTTGATCCTGGCTATTTCAGGCCCCGTTAGCGCCGAACCAGAGGACCTTGGTGCCGCGCTGGAGCGCATCATCCAGGTGTATGGGGGAGAGGAGAATGTCCGGAAGCTCGATAACGTGATTCAGGAATGGAGTGTTGTCGCCTTGATGGGCAACCGACATGGCACCGACACCCGCAGCGTCCAGGTACCGGGCCGGCTTAAAGTCGAGTTGATCTACGCACACAAGCAAGAGACCCGGGTACTGAAAGACGATACCGGTTATGTGATATTCCGGGACGGCATCCCGACGATTGCCAAGGACATGCAGCGTGACGCCATGCGATTGCAGTTAATGCGCCTGTATTCACCGCTGGCCCTGCGGGATCGGATTGATAATCTGAGCATGGCCGAGCAGGAGGGGTTTCTATACCTGACGTTGCGGGAAAACGGTCTGCGTGCGGATTACGTCGTGAATATGGAAAATTGGCGAATCGAGAAAGTCGTGGGCACCATGAGTATTAACGGAAATGAGATGAATTTCCTTACCGAATACTCGGAATTCAAGCTTGTCGACGGTGTGTTGGTTCATCACCGGGAGAACAAGTACGCGGGTAAGGTGAATACCGCCGTGCTTAACCTCAACACGATCACCATTGAAGCCCAGTTTGAGGACGACACGTTTTCACCGGGAATATCTGAGGACTCCGCAGATGGCGAGGGAGCCGATCCTCTAATTGCCACCTGACCGGCGCCATGGCCTGGCTTCGTGCCGGGTCAGTCCTGACTGTCCTGGCACCCGGGGCAGGTATTCAGCGATAACACGGTCAGGATTCCAAGCATGACCATTCCCGCTGCCGCGGCCTGGGGCCATCCAGGCGGGGTGAAAAACCAGATCGACGATCCGCCAACCCCGATCATCATGGTCAAGGACACGCCTTTCACCTTGCGGGTGACGCAGCGCTTTTTATCCCAGTCCGCGAGCATCGGGCCGAACACATTGCTGTCCATCAGCCACTGGTGCAGCCGGGGAGAAGATTTCGCGAAGCAGGCTGCCGCCAGCAGCACAAAGGGCGTGGTAGGCAACAAGGGCAGCGCTACACCTATTGCAGCGAGCAAAAGTAGCAACAAGCCAATCAGGGTCCAGGGATTCAAGGCGACGGTCTGCTCATAAAAAAAAGAAAAAGGGCGGAAAGGGTTGAACCGGAATTAATCCGGAATACCGGTTCGACTCTTGTGCTGCATCATTGGCGAAGTTCGGCGTTCACCTGTTCTATCGTCCGAAACTCATCGATCTGCCGGGCCAGCACCTTGAACTGCTCAAGGCTTGCCGGGTCCCAGATTCTTACGGCCTTGCGTTCCTTCAAAAGCTGCCTTACACGCGGCCAGTCGTCGATTTGCATGGCTGCCGAGATCATTATCTGTTGGTAGATATCCTGCTGTACATGGCTGGCGCCAAGCAACCCGAAATCTTGACGCAGAGTCAGCAGGGAGTCCAGGGCCAGCTGGCTTTCTCCACGGGAATAGGCCACTGCGGCTTCTGAAATCCAGGCAGCAAGGAGGGCTTGCTCGGAGCCGGAATCGGCTTGTGCCTCGGCATATGCCAGGGCTTCGTTCACCGCGGAATCGCGTCCGCTGCGTTGCAGGGACAGGACATGATGCAGGGTCGTGAACCAGATGGTGTTTTGGGCCGCCGTTTGCAGCGAAGCCTGAGCCAGGCGTTCCCAACGTTCGGTGCCCACTGAAACACCCTGAACTTCCAGGCGAATCAGCATTGACGCGGCATTTTGAATATCCAGGTAGAACGACGAAGTGCCAGGGTAGATTTCGCGATCCAGCAATTCGAGTATCTCGTCAAAAGCCCCTTCGGCATACTTGAACATGGCCAAGTGCCACCATAAATGGCCGCGGAAAAGGTTGTAGTCATTCAGAAAAGCGGCTGAATGTTCCAATAGGGCAATCCCTTCTTTTCGTCGCACTTGCATTTCCAGTACATGGGCAAGGGCGTGTATTGCCCACAAATCCTGGGGTTGGCTCTCAAGCGCCTTCTTTGCAGCGCGCTCTGCCTCCGCATAGTGCCCAACTTCCTCCATGGCAAACGAGTAGGCGGAGAGAAAGAGGGCATGACCGGGGATGTCGTCGGATTCCCAGCGACTGGCAACACTTGCTGCCACCATGGCCTGGTGTTGCTTGTTGCCCATCCAGAACAGCGTGCCGGTATGTTGCCGGAAGGCCAGGAGGTCCAAAGGCCATTCCGCCAATATCTGCTCCCAGGCCAAGCCGCGCGCTTGGGGATCCTGGTCCAGCCAGGCTCGCAATGCTTCCTGATGCAAGCGCTCACGAGGGGTGGCCGGCAGCGCCTCGGCCGTTTCCAGGTGCATGGCAGCCTTCCCATGGGACGCGAGAACCCCGTCGGTCATGAGCGAGTAGCCTTTAAAGACATGCCCCAGTCCAAAGGCCGGCTGCTCCAGCAGAAAGCTGTCCAGGCGATCCTGGACGCCCAGCCGGTAGTAATAGGAATCGGTGATAAGAGCTTCGTATGTGTCGATTGCGCTGGCGTCGATACCGGTCAGGGCCAGACCCCTGGCATCGGTAGGCTGTGAAGAAGGCATGTTTGAGTCTCCGGAATGAGCTGATCTCACCGATTATTTTTGCTTTTGTATCTCGACTCTACTGCGCTATCGGAAGCTTTGCCAGACGTTCCCCCTGCAGATAGCATCAGGAGCGTCGAAATAGATCGTCAGTAACCCGGTCGGATCTTGCCCCGGCACTACTCAGGACACGCGCTGTCGGGAGACCAACGCCCCAAATATCTGTCTCGGGTTTTAGGTTGGCGTGACCGGGGCGCGGACCGCCAGTACATTCAAGGCTGGACCAGGCCATTAATACAGTAGAGTGATGCGATCAAAAATCGGCCGGGATTTATTCCCACAAAGAAGAAGCGACAAAAAGGGCCGAACCGAATTTTATCTCAACATTCAGCTCGGCCCCGTTGTCCTGACGCGCCTATCCGATAGAGCAGGTCATGTCCTGCCCGCAGCACAGGGGCGACTTGATCTTGCCGTGTCCGTTGGGGCACTTGGAAATCTGTACTTCCACGCCGCTGTCCAGTTTCAGGACATCGTTTACCAGGGGGGCATCGCACTTTGCGCAGGTCGCGTTTACGCTCATGCCGCACTTGTCACATTCGTAGGTAGCCATTGATGTACTCCTCCAGGGAAGTCGGGAGATTGTTCGGGAGCCGAGCTGACAATATAACCAAAAGGGGAATTAGGGTCGAACCGAAGTTTTCATGTAATTCGGTTCGACCCAGGGTTTTATCAAGGAGAAGTGACCACCGTGAAGCCATTGGCCGGTGCGATGAACGACTGGTTGTCACTGTAGCTGACCGCCTGGTCCTGGTCCGAGAAGTTATACATCACATAGGTGGTGACGCCGTTATTATCAAAG
>JAOTSW010000160.1 GCA_029864735.1 Chromatiales bacterium
TGGGCACCGCGCTGGTGCAGGAATACCGGCAAGCGGTTTTCCACTGCAAGCTCCAGTTGCAGGTGAAAGGCCCTGGCCTGGGCCTTGGGGGGAGAGAAGTTTCGGAAATGGTCCAGGCCACATTCGCCCACCGCAACTACCTGGGGCAGTTTGCAAAGTTCCCTAAGCGCGTCTATCGCGGAGTCATCAAGTTCGCTGGCATGGTGCGGGTGTATGCCTGCGGTGGAAAAGAACCGTCCCGGTGCGGTAGCTGCCAGCTGCGCAGCCTGGGTACTCGTCGCCACGGTGCTGCCGGTTATGATGAAGCGATCGACTCCCGCCGCCTGTGCTCGGGCGATAACCTCATCCCTGTCGTGATCAAAGCTGTCGTGGGTAAGATTGATTCCGATGTCGACCAAATTCATGGAGTGGGGACCTTACTGTCTAAGCTGAACTGGCGGGAGATTGTATCGGTTTTGAAACCCCGGTGCAGTGCCCGGGCCGGCTGACTAGTCGTTCTGCCAGCTAAACGCCGTGGCGCCTATCAATAGAAAAATTCCGCTCATGACCAGCAAGGTACCCAACTGGGGCATAACCTGTGCCAGGGTGGCGCCATCGAGCATCACTGCCCGTGCCGACTCGAGAATCAGGGTGAGGGGGAAAATCTTCGCCAGCTGCTGAATGATGGGATGGGTCCCTTCCAGGGAAAACCAGACACCGGAAACCAGCATCATGGGCCAGGTCAGCATATTCAGAATTCCACCGGCCAGTTCTTCGCTGCTTACCCGGGCAGCCACAAGCAGCCCAAGACTGATCAGTGAGACCGATCCGGTAAGCGCTACCAGGAACAGGGTAAGGAGACTGCCCTGCATGCGAAAACCAATAAAGTACTGGGTACCTGCGTAGACGAACATCGTCACAGCCATGATCAGGATCAGTCGCGACAGTACCTGGGCAACGATGAATTCGATGGGTCGCAGGGGAGTCGCATTCAGGCGTTTCAGGAATCCGTTTTTCCGATAGCGCACGACCACATAACCGACGCCAAACAAACAGCTGAACATCATGTTCATGCCCAGGATTCCCGGTAACAACCAATCCACATAACGCACCGCTTCACCGCTAACCTCGGCCCGCTCGATATCGGGATCGGCCTGCAACAGCAATCGCTCGAGAATATAGCCCTTGGGCGAATCAGGATTAACCCAGTAGCGGGTGCTCGGCTGCAACTGGATCAGCATGTCGATCTTGTGCCGGCCGATCTTTCGAACTGCGTCCTCCGGGTCATTCACCGAGAAGAACTGTACATAGCGTGTTGTCAGGAAGGGGTGAGCCTCAAGACTGATCTCAGCCGCATCCTGGAGGACCGCTACCTTGTACATCGGGCGGCCGTCGCCGGAAAAGATAAGTCCGAGACCCAATACGAGCAGTACCGGCAGAAAAATGTTCCATCCAAGAGTGCTGCGATCCCTCAGGAATTCCAGATTTCGCGCACTCATTACTGCCAGGACGCGTTTGATCATGTGCGCAGTTCCTTGCCGGTCAGTTCAAGAAACAGGTCTTCCAGATTTCGCGGTCGCACCTGCATTCGATTCAGGCTGATGTTTCGTTGAACCAACTGGGCGACCGCCTGGTTTACGTCGGGGGTGAATATCTCTATGTAGTCACCGCGTTCAAGTACCGGAAAGGGGAATCCCTCGAGTCCCGAGGAAATGTCTTCCCTGGGAAGTTCCAGCACTACGTCTTCGAAATGCTCTTTGAGCAAGGTTTTTGGCGAGCCCTGGGCAATAATTTTCCCATGGTCCATGATGGCGATCTCATCGCAAAGCCGGTAAGCCTCTTCCATGTAATGGGTGGTGAGAATTATGGTCTTGTTTTGGCGTCGAATCTGTTCCACCAATTTCCAGAAATTGCGCCGGGCCTGGGGGTCGAGTCCGGTGGTGGGTTCATCGAGGAACAACACCTTGGGGTCATTCACCAGCGCCAGTCCCAGCAGCAGTCGCTGGCGCTGGCCGCCGGAAAGCTTGCGGTTGTCCTGCTTGAGAATTTTCTCCAGCGAACACATTTGAATGACCTCAGCCAGGTCAGCGCCGTGCTCGTACAAGTTCCGGAACATTCTCAGGGTTTCGAAAACACTCAGGTGATCCTGCAATGCCGTACTCTGGAACTGTATCCCCACCTCGTCACGGAAGCTGCGATCTACCGGTCTTCCCTCGTAGAGAATCTCGCCGCCTGAGGGTTTTACAATTCCCTCCATGATTTCGACCGTCGTGGTCTTGCCCGCACCGTTGGGACCGAGCAGCCCAAAGCAACTTCCGCGACGAACTGAAAAACTCACGCCGTTAACCGCTGTGACGTCGGGATATCGTTTCACCAGGTCCCGGACTTCGAGGACTTTTTCGGCGCGTCCGCTTGCCGGACTGCTTTGGCTGTTCTGGTTGATCGTTCTAGCGCTCCCAGTAGAAGGGGGCCCGCGGCTGCGGGTGATTGCCAACTTCATTCATGGTGCGTGCATCGTACAATCGGCCATTGGCCATCACATAGCGGATACTCTCGGTGTTTTTGATATCCACCAGGGGGTTTTTCTCGAGAATAATCATGTCCGCAAGCTTGCCCACCTCGATGGAGCCAATTTCGCTGTCCATACCCAGGTAGCGGGCGCCGGCTATGGTCGCCGCTTCAATGACTTTCAATGGCTCCATACCACCCTGGGCCAACATCCACATCTCCCAGTGGGCCGCCAGGCCTTCGCGCTGGCCATGGGCACCTATCTGCACGGATACGCCGGCCTTTTGCAGCCTGTTTGCCCCTTCCGCAACGATGAAGTGGTTGTAGTCCCATTCGGGTGCCTTTTCTCGGCGTATCGAACGGGCGGCCACGAGGCCCGGAGGGGTGAAAGTCGTCAGTCGCGCGTTATCAAACACGTCGTCATGCTGGTACCAGTAGTACTCGCCAGCCAGGCCGCCGTAAGCTACACCCATGGTCGGGGTATAACCTGACTCGGTCTGTGACCAGAGCTGAACCACGTCGTCGTAGAACTTGCCGATAGGCAGGCTGTGCTCTATGCCGGTGTGACCATCCAGCAGCATGTTCATGTTCAACTGGAAGAGGGCGCCGCCCTCGGGAACGACATTCATTCCGATCTGGCGAGCAGCTTCCAGCAGTTGCTGGCGTTGGTTGCGACGGGGCTGGTTGTAGCTCTTTACACTTTCGGCGCCAATGGCCTTCATACGACGGATATGTGACAGGGCGTCTTCCAGACTGTCCACATGGGCGGTGAAGTCCGTCGTCGCGCCATACAAGATCCTGCCGGTGCTGAAGATACGCGGTGCGACGATGGTGCCTGCCCGCTGCATCTCCTTCGCGGTGAAGATCGAGCTGTTGTCATTGGAGGGGTCATGAATCGTGGTGACGCCGAATGACAAGCTGGCGTAGTTGTACCAGTTCTGCTGGGGAACGACCTCGCCGCGACCCTGGCTGCCATGCCAGTGCGCATCCACGATGCCCGGCATAATGGTCATGCCACCGGCCAGGATCAGCTCGGCGTCCTTGGGAATCGGGGTGTCTACGCGACTGCCCACCGCGGCAATCTTGTTACCCTCGATGACTATTACGCCGTCATCAATGATCTGGTCGCCATTCATGCTGATAACCCGCACGCCGGTGAAGGCCAGCTTGCCCTCGGGCTTGCCGTGGGGGACCTGGAAACCAATTTCACGAGCCTGGACGTGGGTACGGGCGGCGTTCTCGTCCTTTTTGTCGGTATTGAATATTTCAGTCTTTGCCATGTTCAGGGAAAGCGAGAATAACTTCGGTCCCAGTGACCAGTGCAGTTGTTCTCCATCACCGGACCAATGCAGGTATTCGCCCGCATCCGAGGACAGCTGGATAACCGGCAGGCTATTCATCCTGGGGCTGACTTCCACTGCCTTGCCGGCCATGGGAAGAGGGCTGAGCCAGGCATTAAAACGCTCCCGGAAAGCCAGCCACTTGCCGTCGGGAGAAACACTGAAATCGGTGGCCCAGGTGCTGGATGCCAATACCTGCTCCTCGCCGGTGCTCAGGGTCCTGCGAACGAATTCGAGCTTGCCATCAGGACTGTCCTTGATGTCGTAGTCGCCGCCAGTTGAGCGCGTGTAGTAAAGCTCGTTGGCGGTTTTCCCATAACGCGGCGACTGGCCGTTGCGAATCAACAGGTCGGGTTTTCCGCCCTTTGCCGAGATTTCATAAATACCCGGCTCTTCTCCCCACCACGGAGAGCGCACGTTATCACCAGGCATTTTCCTGAATACAATGCTTTGTCCATCTGAGGAGAAAGCCGGTTCGGCGTAGTGACCGGGATCCGAGGTGATTACTTCGCCCCTGCCGCCCCTGGCGGGCATGACCCGCACGGCGCCCAGTTCCGCGTCATTCCAGCTGACGTAGACAATCTTGCTGCCGTCGGATGAGAACGACGGATAGATTTCATAATGGTCACTTTGCTCGGTGAGCCTGACCGGTTCGCCCTCTGGAAGGTCACGCCGGTAAAGGTGACCAAGCGCCGAATAGATTACCGAATTGCCATCGGGTGCAACGCTGACCCAGCGAAGCATTTTTACGTCTACCTGCTCGGGCGCTACCGGTGTTTCGAATCGAACAGTCTTGCGTGCGCTCTCGGTCTTCTTCACATGGAATGGGATGTCCGTGAGGGTGTTGCTGACCAGGTCGAGGCGATTCAGCTTGCCTGCCGACCAAAACACCAGACCGTTGCTTTCGGGCAGCCAGGCCATGGTCGGGAACAGTCCGTGGATGGCCCAGGTTTCCTGGTTGTCCCTGTCCAGCTTGTCAAAGACAGGGGTTTCGATACCGCTGTTCAAATCCTTGATGAACAGCACGGTGTTTTTGCCAACCCGCCTGACGAAGGCCAGCCTTGTGCCATCGGGTGAGGGCGTGGGGCGCACGGCTCCACCGGGCCCGCCAGCCAACGCCAGAGTCTCACCTGTTCGCTGGTCAAGACGGTTGATTGAATAGATCCCGCTATGGGGATTTTTGTTGTACTCGAAATACGGTCCCGGTGTGGTGTCCTGGCTGTAGTAAAGGAAGCGGCCATCGGGGGAGAACGCCGGTTCATTAATATCTTTCTGGTCGGTCTGTCGATCCACCAGTTGGATGCCCTTGCCGCCGGCCACGTGATAAAGCCAGATTTCACCTGCGCCCAATGAGCGCTGGCGGGTGAAATGCTTGCGCACCGCAATGTAGTCGCCGTCGGGGGTCCAGGCCGGGTTGTGAACCAGTCGAAAGTCCTCGCTGGTGATCTGGTCCAGCGCCTTGTCCTGGAGGTTCATGGTCCAGAGATTCTCGGCACCGTCTCGATCACTAATGAAAGCGATCCGAGTTCCGTCAGGGCTGAATCGGGGCTGCATGTCCCAGGCCATTCCACTGGTCAGGGCTGTGGCCTCACCACCGGCGACCGGGATGAGGAAAATATCACCCAGCAGGTCGAATACCAGTTGGCTGCCGTCGGGGCTGACATCAACGCTCATCCAGCTGCCTTCCCGGGTGTCAATGTCGATGGCTACCGTATCGCCGGGAGGATTACTGATATCCCATTGCGCATCCTTGGCCTCGTCTTCGGCATATATTGCGACGCAAGGCAGCAAGGTGGCCAGTA
>JAOTSW010000161.1 GCA_029864735.1 Chromatiales bacterium
CTGATCAAGGGTAAAGCCAAGAAAATCGTTAAGTTCCGTTGCCGCATTGGCATTGGTGTCCCACCCTGTTGTGGGCGCCACCCGCCAACTGGTGCGCCACTGGGACTGGGCGAGTCTGATATCAATTGCTGCCAGGTATTCGTCAATGGCACGACGCGCCGTGGGGGGCGGATTCTGGGTAGTCAGATATTCGAATTGCTTCTGCGCATCTTCAAAACGCCCGACCTTGTAATATGCACGCGCCAGCTCAATACGCACCCCGGCAAACAGGGGATCAGCCCTGGTCGCGACTTCCAGGTAGGGAATCGCCTGCTCCGCCTTGTCACTCTCAAACAGGGCCAGGCCGTAAAGGTAGGCGAAATTGGGCTGCTGGCCGAGCTCATCTTCATAGTCCGCCAGCAAGGCCGCCGCCTGGGCCGGCTGGCGATTGTTCAGCAGCAATTCGGCCTGTTGAAGAACTGCATTGCCAGCATGCAAGGTCATGGGGGTCAGCAGCGCCAAGCCCAGCAGGAGACCGGTAACAATAGCGCCTGTGATTATCGAACCTGGTTTCACGAACTGTTTTCTGCCCTGGTCTCTTGCTATTCGTACCAGCCCGATTCCGGGCCATGTTCTTGTTAAATTTGTGATCAATATCTCAAGTCCGGCCCCGGACCTGGTCAGCTCACGGGTTATACTGCACGAATGATTTGGAAAACACACGTTACTGTTGCCGCGGTCGTTAATCTCGATGATCGCTTCCTTATGGTTGAAGAGTACGCCTCGGGCAAACTTGTGATCAATCAACCGGCGGGACACCTCGAGTCAGGTGAATCCCTGGCAGAGGCTGTCGCGAGAGAAACCCTGGAGGAGACAGCATGGAATTTCACTCCGGAGGCCCTGCTGGGAATCTATCAGTGGCAGCAACCCGGGAGAAACCGTACATATCTGCGATTCGCATTCTGTGGTCGTATTGATGATCACAACCCCTCCCAGGAACTGGACGAGGGCATCGTTCGCACCCTGTGGCTAACTCGCTGTGAGCTGGAAGACCGGGCGGCACAATTGCGAGGACCCATGGTGATGCAGTGCGTGCATGACTACCAGATTGGCAGGCGTTATCCGCTGGATGTGCTGGCCTATCTGGAAGAACATCCTGAAGCGCTGAGCCTTATGGCAGGGGCTTTCTAGATAAAAGCAGCGGCATAAGCTGTGCCTGGCGTGTACCTGAGCCATACCTCAACTATAATCTGCGTCCCATGAACTCAACTCCCACAAAAAGGGTCATCGTCGGCATGTCAGGCGGCGTGGACTCTTCAGTTGCCGCATTGCTGTTACAGCAACAGGGCTATGACGTGCACGGCCTTTTCATGTCCAACTGGGAAGAAGACGAGGAAGGCTATTGCACCTCGGCAGACGACTACCAGGATGCACGGACTGTCTCCGAGCGCCTGGGCATTCCCCTGCACAAGGTCAGCTTTGCAAAGGAATACCGTGATCGGGTGTTTGAATACTTCCTGAAGGAATACAAGGCCGGGCGCACGCCAAATCCGGATGTGCTGTGCAATCGCGAGATCAAATTCGGTGTATTTTTCGAATATGCAAGGCGACTGGGCGCAGACCTGGTCGCTACCGGCCACTATGCGCGGGTCACCCATGAAGGTCTGGGTGCACACTTGTACAAGGGCGCCGACGACTCCAAGGACCAGAGTTATTTCCTGCACGCGGCTCCTGGATCAGCGCTGGCCCATACCCTGTTCCCGCTGGGCGAACTACAGAAAACCACGGTCAGGGAAATAGCCAGGGATCATGGACTGGAGAACTTTGACCGCAAGGACAGCACCGGAATCTGCTTTATCGGGGAACGACACTTCCAAAGTTTCCTGTCCCGTTACCTGCCGGCCACGCCGGGGCTCATACAGACACCCGACGGGGAGACCATCGGCGAACACCAGGGCCTGATGTATTACACCCTTGGCCAGCGCAAGGGACTGGGCATCGGCGGGCGTCGGGAAAGTTCCGAGGAGCCCTGGTTTGTAGCCGGCAAAAATCTGGAAACGAATGTACTGGTGGTGGTCCAGGGGCACGATCACCCTCTGCTTCTCAGTCATGGCCTGATTGCCGACCAGGCTACGTGGGTGGCGGGCCAGGCACCCGAATTGCCAATGAAACTGGCCGCCAAGACACGTTACCGGCAGGCCGACCAGCCCTGCACCCTGAGCCAGCAGGCAGACGGAACGCTTAAAGTGACCTTCGACACTCCCCAGCGGGCAGTGACTCCGGGCCAGTTCGTGGTGTTTTACCTGGGTGACGAATGCCTGGGTGGCGCGGTAATTCACAAAGCCCTGCCCGACTAAACATCCGTTCCAGATGCCAGCGGGAGGGTTTTCCCCCGGCGCAGTCCATCTTTTATCGACAATTCGCCTTCGCGCCCTTGGGAAGGTCATGCTGCATCGCGTATAATTTCCGCTTTTAGGGTACACACCTCCGGGAGGGAAGATGACCGATTCATTCAACGCACGCGGCACACTCAAAGTCGGCGACAAAGACTACGGGATTTACGATCTAAGATCTGTAGGTGCTGACCGCCTTGCCCGACTTCCCTACTCTCTCAAAATTCTCCTGGAGAACCTGCTGCGCCATGAAGACGGAGTGAATGTCACCAAGGCAGACGTAGACGCACTGTTGAACTGGGACGCCAAGGCTGAGCCCAGCCAGGAAATCTCATTCACTCCTGCCCGTGTGATCCTGCAGGACTTCACCGGCGTACCCGCAGTGGTCGATCTGGCCGCCATGCGTGACGCAGTGGTAAAGCTGGGTGGCAAAGCAGATAGCATCAACCCCCTGTCTCCTGCCGAACTGGTTATCGATCACTCTGTGCAGGTTGACCGCTATGGCAGCGCCGATTCCCTGGCTGAAAACAACGCTATCGAATTCGGCCGCAACCAGCAGCGCTACTCGTTCCTGCGCTGGGGCCAGAACGCCTTCCGTAACTTCCGGGTGGTCCCGCCGAACACGGGTATCGTCCACCAGGTGAACCTGGAATTCCTGGGCCGCGTGGTGTTTGGCACCGATGGCGACACTCCCATGGCGTATCCCGATACCCTGGTGGGTACTGACTCTCACACAACCATGATCAACGGCCTGGGCGTGCTTGGCTGGGGTGTGGGCGGCATTGAGGCTGAGGCAGCAATGCTTGGCCAGCCCGTAACCATGCTGATCCCCCAGGTCATAGGATTCAAGCTCACCGGGACCCTTAAAGAAGGCACCACCGCCACCGACCTGGTGCTGACCGTCACCGAGATGCTTCGCAAGAAAGGCGTGGTTGGAAAGTTTGTCGAATTCTTCGGTGACGGACTGGCCAATATGCCCCTGGCTGATCGTGCCACCCTGGGCAACATGGCTCCTGAATTCGGCAGCACCTGTGGTATTTTCCCCATTGACGAGCAGACCATTCGTTACCTGGAGCTCTCGGGCCGCGACGCAGACCAGATCGCCCTGGTAGAAGCTTACGCCAAGGCCCAGGGCATGTGGCGTGAAGACGGCCAGCCCGAAGCCGACTACACCGATGTGCTGGAACTGGACATGGGCACTGTCGTCCCAAGCCTGGCCGGACCCAAGCGTCCCCAGGATCGCATACCCCTGACCGACGCCAAGAGCACCTTCGAAAGCCACCTGGCACCCATTGCCCAGGCTCGCGCCGAAAGCGGCAAAGCCAAGGTCAGCATGGGCGGTAAGAATTTCGACATGGAAGATGGCGCCGTACTAATCGCCGCCATTACCAGTTGCACCAACACCTCCAATCCCGCCGTACTGGTCGCCGCGGGTCTGCTGGCCCGCAAGGCCGCTGCCCTGGGCCTGAGCGCCAAGCCCTGGGTAAAAACCAGCCTGGCCCCCGGCTCACGTGTAGTCACCAACTACCTGGACAAGGCCGACCTGACCAAGGACCTGGAGGCATTGGGCTTTTACAACGTGGGCTATGGCTGCACCACCTGTATCGGCAACTCTGGCCCCCTGCGCCCGGAAATCAACGAAGCCGTCACCAGCAGCAAGCTGGTAGGTACCTCAGTCCTCTCGGGTAACCGTAACTTTGAGGGTCGTATCCATGCGCTGGTGCAGATGAACTTCCTGGCCTCTCCGCCCCTGGTGGTGGCCTATGCACTGGCCGGCAACATGAATGTTGACCTGTACAAGGATCCGCTGGGCACCTCAAGAGACGGCAAGCCCGTGTTCATGAAAGACATCTGGCCGAGCCAGGCAGAAGTTGCGGAGATCATCCACAACTCACTGGATCGCGCCATGTTCCAGCGCAGCTACGAAGATGTTTTCGCCGGCGACAAGAACTGGCAAGGCCTGCAGGTTCCCGCTGGCGAGATTTACGAGTGGGATCCCGCATCGACCTATGTAAAGAATCCGCCCTACTTTGATGGCATGACCCTGGACGCTGAGCCCGTTGAAGATATCCGTGGCGCACGGGTCCTGGCTCTGCTGGGTGACTCGGTTACCACTGACCACATCTCGCCGGCAGGTAATATTTCCAAGGACAGCCCGGCTGCAAAATACCTGATCGCACAGGGTGTTGAACCGACAGATTTCAACTCCTACGGATCACGCCGTGGCAACCACGAGGTCATGATGCGTGGCACCTTCGCCAACATCAGGCTGCGCAACCAGCTCGCCCCCGGGACCGAGGGCGGTTGGACCGTGCATATACCCAGTGGCAAGCAGATGTCCATTTACGACGGCGCCATGCAGTACAAATCTGAAGGCGTGCCCCTGGTGGTGCTGGCCGGCAAGGAATACGGCACGGGCTCCTCCCGTGACTGGGCTGCCAAGGGCACCAAGCTGCTTGGCGTACAGGCAGTGGTCGCCGAGAGCTTCGAGCGCATCCATCGCTCGAACCTGATCGGCATGGGCGTATTGCCACTGCAATTCAAGGATGGCGAAAACGCCGGCACCCTGGGTCTGACCGGTAAGGAGCTGTTCAGCATCGAAGGTCTGGACAATGCCAGGGCAAAGACGGTTACCGTGGTCGCCACAGCGGACGACGGCACGGAAATCCGCTTCGAGGCCCAGGTGCGTATCGACACACCCAAGGAGCGGGATTACTACCTCAACGGAGGCATCCTGCATTACGTACTGCGCCAACTCGCCAAGGGCGAAGCAGCCTAAGTCAAATCGGGGCGGCGGTGCATGCCGCCGCCCCACTTTTTTTTCCAGCCAGGAATCCAGTTTTTCAGCCATGATTATTAGCGGCGAGTTGCTTGACCTGATACGGACCAGTCAACGAATTACAGTATTAACCGGTTCCGGCATTTCTGCCGAGAGTGGAATCCCCACATTTCGAGACGCCCTCACGGGCCTGTGGGCCAAATATTCCCCTGAAGAACTGGCCACCCCCGAGGCGTATTACAGGAATCCCTCACTGGTTTGGCGCTGGTACGCCTGGCGCCGGGAATTGGTCGCCCAAGCACAACCCAACCCGGCACACCAGGTATTGGCCCGAATGCAAGCCAGGATCCCCGAGTTCACCCTGCTCACCCAGAATGTTGACGGCCTTCATCAGCGAGCAGGTAGCACCGATGTGGTCGAGTATCACGGCAATATCATGCGTACCCGCTGCTCCAGACCGGGGTGCATGACCGATG
>JAOTSW010000043.1 GCA_029864735.1 Chromatiales bacterium
GGGACGAGATACCCAGTGCGACACCACTATCGGCATTTGTGTTTGGTTGTGCACCGCTACGGCGGTTAAGGTGGGCCTCCTGCAAGGCCTTGGTGTATTCCCAGGACAATTCATGATCGTGTTCGGTTTGCCAACCGAGTCATGGTGGCAGTGATTTAAAGGAATCAGCCTGTAATCACAGAAGGGGCAGGTGAGCAATCTTGGGGGATTGGGCGGGATAACCCCCTCAAATCGCATACCTAGAACTGCGCATAATGTATATTATGTTAAATTATAGATATGTCCCTAAGGCTAAACCACCAAAATCTGTTCTTCCAACCGATATCTCCATTCCACGTTATTACAGTAACTTAGGAGACTCTTTTAAGGTAACTTCGCCTGCAAAGCTGTAATTTCGACCAAAATACGCAATCCTGACCTGATGCACTCGTCGTCTTCAGGCCCTTCCCAGTGAAGATCTGCTACTGCGTACGATATCCGTGGGTTGAACGACGTCCTCTCAAACAGGCCCGGTGACTTTTTCAGCGTTGTTACTGTTCGCTGCCTTTACGCCGTCAAGTCACGCCAGCACCGACATACTCCCTCTATGGTAACTCCTGGCGTGAAATCTGGGATTGATTGCAGGTGTTTCCCCACGAGCGTGAACGCTGGCGAGGCATGTTTTTCGCAATATTCTTCACTTTCCTGCAATCCGGCTGACTTGCGCTCTGGGGCCCAGAATTTCATTTCTGGTGACAGCTTGTGCCCAGGCATCATGAATAAGCACTCGAATAGACACTCGCGCGGTTTGTCCGCCGCACCAACCGCTGGCTCCAGGGGCTTTTTCGCGGCTGCTGGACGATATTCGAGCCTGTTTTTGGACACAGGCTAAATATTCAGGCGAATCGCTCCGGTTGTTTGCCCTGATTGCAGCATTTACCTTGAAAATCGCGTTATATCCTCGACAATACAGCCAGATGCAGGCTAATTGAGGCGTTTCACAATTGAATTGCTGAGTAAATCTCAGGGACTCTCCGGTCGAAAGAAATCTCTGTGTGCAGTGCAGCGATTTTGCGGTAGCATCAATGAAATGCCTCCAGCGATTGAGGCGGAATTTGAACGAGGATCCTTATGGAACAACTCACCGGTATTGACGCATCGTTCGTCTATCTGGAAACCGCCAGGTCACCCATGCATATAGGCGGTGTAATTGTCTGCAAGGCGCCCCCTGGCGGGTTTAATTTTGAGGATTATTATCGCCTCATCGAGTCCCGATTAGGGAGATCCAAGGTGTTTCGCCGGCGTTTAGTCAGCGTCCCCATGGGGCTTGATGCGCCCTACTGGATCGAGGATCCCAACTTCAACCTGGATTCCCACGTCCATCACATGGCGCTTCCCGCGCCAGGCAGCTGGGAAGAATTACGCAAACTCGCACAACATATTTTCGCCATTCCACTGGATTTGCGGCGACCACTCTGGTCCCTGACCTTTGTCGAGGGGCTGGATTCCATCCCGACCCTCCCCAAGGGGACCTTCGCCCTGATTCACAAGGTGCATCATTCTTCCGTTGATGGAATGGGCGGCGTTGACCTGATTTCGAGCCTGTTCGATCTAACCCGGGAATGGGATGTCGAGGGTGAGGATGACACCTGGATGCCCGACATGGAGCCCAGTAACGTCACTCTTTTATCTAATGCATACATGCACTTATTAGCTAAACCTAAACAGGCAGTAAAGACGGTGCGGTCTGTGATCTCTGGCTTGTGGAGTGTAGGCAAGGACGTTCTGGTTGAAAAGCAGGCCCCGCCCACCGTGCCATTTCGCGGGCCGAAAACCCGCTTTAATGTGCCGATCAGCGCTCACCGTTGTTTCGGGGGTGTTTGGTTGCCACTGGATCAAATCAGGGCTACCAAGGACAGCATCCCCAATGCGACCGTTAATGACCTGGTCCTGGGTATCTGCTCGGGTGCCTTGCGACGATATCTGCTCAAGCACGACGAGTTGCCTGACAACACCCTGACGGCCATGGCGCCTATCTCGGTAAGGGGCGCAACCTCCGAGGGTGGCAACCAGGTCTCAGCGATGCTGGTACCCCTGGCCACTCACTTGGAGGATCCGCTGGAGCGGTTGGCCTCATTAAAGGAATACACCCAGCGCAGCAAGCTCAGGGCCCAGGCAATCGGCGCCACGACCTTGATGGACGCGGCGAAGGTTGTTCCCTTTACCCTGGGTATTGCGGCGTCGCGCTTGTACAGTCGCATGGAAATCGCCAAGTACGTGCGACCGGTGTTTAACCTGGTAATTACCAATGTTCCCGGGCCTCGCCAGAAGCTGTATTTCGGAGGCGGAGAACTGGTGGGCACCCTGGGAATGGCACCCATCATTGATGGTCTCGGGCTGATGATTGTCGTCACCAGCTACCAGGACTACCTGACGATTTCAGTCACGTCTTGTCCCGAGATTCTGCAAGATGTGCAGTTCTTTGAATCTTGCCTGATAGATTCTTTCAAGGAGTTGCGTGAGGCGGCCAAAAACTTGCCCAAGACGACTCCGCGAAAGAAGGCTGCGAAGAAAAAGGCTGTTCGCAAGGTTACCGAAGTAAAGGGGGCTGTTAAGCCGCGTGCCAGGAAAAAGCTGCCGCTTAGGAAGGCTCCGGTTCGCAAACCGGCAAAGAAGGCAGGTGAGAACGTATGAGTGCTACCCAGGTAGATGTGTCACGCCCTTCCCTGCTTGCCCAGGCCCTGGAGTTCAGGGTATTCGGTGAGGCATACACATCGCTGTGGAGTTATCCGCTACTTCAGAAAGCGCCGCGAGGCGATGGCCAGCCGGTGCTGGTGCTGCCGGGCTTCATGGCAGGCGGCGCCTCAACGTATATGTTGAGGCATTTTCTTAAGTCACTGGGCTACCGGGCACATTGCTGGAAGCTGGGGCGAAACCTGGGTCCTATCGGTGAAAAAGAACACGATATTCATGAGCGGCTGAAAGAGCTTAAACGACGTTACAAACGCAAGGTCAGCGTGGTTGGCTGGAGTCTTGGTGGCGTCTATGCCAGGGAATTGGCCTGGCTGGCAACCGACGATGTGCGCCAGGTAATCACCCTGGGGACCCCTATCCGTCATCCCAATTCAGTAACCGTGTCCTGGCTTTACGAAGATGTTACCGGACAACGCGAGGCTCACATGGCGCCCGAGCTGCTGGACCGAGTTCCTGAGCCGCCGCCGGTGCCCAGTACCTGTATTTACAGCCGCACCGATGGTGTTGTGCCCTGGCAGTGTGCGATCGAGAAAGAATCCCCCACCACGGAAAATATTCGTGTGGAAGGCAGCCACCTGGGGATGGGGTTCCATCCTGCGGTGCTGTGGGCCATTGCCGATCGCCTGGCCCAGCCCGAGGGAGAATGGCGTCCATTCAAGCCCTCCCGGCTGATGTGTATGCTGTTTCCCAAGCCCGATAAATATAAAGACTGACGACCGAGAAACTCTACACGCAGCGCCCCGCCTGCTCAGCTGCCACAAACCGGAAGACACGACTGAATAAACAAAGGGGCCGTAAATGTGAATCGCGAGACCGTTAAGAGTCAGTTTCCTGCCGAGACCCACAAGGTGGAAAATCAGCCACCTGCCTTGAATAGCTACAATCTTTTCGAAGCGGACCTGGCGTTGCAGGAAGCCGTGCAGCGCGAAGGCGCCCAGTGGGCCGCACCCAGCCTGGGCGAATACGGCGAACTGTGTGGCGTACCGGAGATTATTGAACTGGGCAACCAGGCCAATCGTCAGAAGCCCGAACTGTTCACCCACGATAAATACGGAAATCGAATCAACGAGGTTCGCTTTCATCCCGCCTACCATGAGCTCATGGCCATGGCGATTGAAGGCGGCCTGCATGGTTCGCCGTGGAGCAACCCGGTCCCAGGGGCTCACGTGGCGCGTGCCGCCCGTTACCTGTTGCACGCCCAGGTTGAAGCCGGACACGGCTGCCCAATTACCATGACTTTTGCCGCGATCCCGGCCCTGAGACATCAGCCGGATCTTGCCGCGATATGGGAACCCCGGATTGCCCCGTACAGCTACGATCACCGTAACATTCCTGCCACGGCCAAGACGGGTTTGACGGTCGGTATGGCCATGACCGAAAAGCAGGGTGGATCAGATGTGCGCTCCAACAGTACCCGCGCCCTCCCCCTGGGGCCCGGGGGTCCGGGACAGGCGTATGAACTGATCGGTCACAAGTACTTCGTGTCGGCGCCCATGTGCGACCTGTTCCTGGTTCTTGCCCAGGCACCGGGTGGTTTGTCCTGCTTCCTGTTACCGCGCTGGCTGCCCGACGGTGATATGAACGCCCTGCACGTGATCCGCCTGAAGGACAAGATGGGTAACGCCTCTAATGCCTCCAGCGAAACCGAGCTGCGCGGCGCAACCGCCTGGATGGTCGGTGAAGAAGGCCGCGGGGTGGCGACAATACTCGAGATGGTCGCCATGACCCGATTTGATTGCATGGTGGGATCCTCAGCGGGGATGCGCCAGGCAGCGGTCCAGGCCATGCACCATTGCAGTCATCGTTATGCATTTGGAAAGCGGCTGTGGGAGCAGCCATTGATGCAAAATGTGCTTGCCGACCTGGCGCTGGAGTCCGAGGCAGCCACGGCACTAGCCTTACGCATGGCCCGGGCGGTGGATAACCAGAAACAGGAGTCCGAAAATCGTTTAGTTCGGCTGGGTACCGCGTTTGGCAAGTTCTGGATCTGCAAGCGCACACCCGGCCATGCCTATGAGGCCATGGAATGCATAGGCGGCAGCGGTGTCATGGAAGACACGATGATGCCCCGTCTTTACCGGGAGGCCCCGGTCAATGCTATCTGGGAAGGCAGCGGCAATATCCAGGCCCTGGATATGCTCAGGGCCGCCGGCCGTGACCCGGGATGCATCGAGGCGCTGATGGCGGAATTGTCCCTGGCACGGGGGTCGAACAAGACCTACGATGCCTGGCTGGACAACCTGGCCCATGACCTGGGCGATCCTTCGGAGCTGGAATACCGGGCAAGAGACCTGGCCCAGGCCATGGCCCTTGGGATGCAGGCATCCCTGCTTATTCGCGCCGGAAATGAATCGGTGAGCGACGGGTTTGTTGCCTCCAGGCTCTCGGCAGATCGCGGCCAACTATATGGCTCATTGCCCCGCGGCGTGAACTGCAAGGCTATCCTGAGACGGGCATGGCCATACGCAGACTGATTAATAATCCTATATTACAATGAGTTATTATATTTACTGAAAGTAATAACTCATTGATATTTTTGTCGGTCTAGTTCGGCTCGCGAATGCTGATGCTAACCATTCCTCGAATGTCGCCGGCCTTATACCCTTTGGCCTTATCTTCCGGATAACGGCTTTCCAGTTCGGCCGCTATGTCTGGCGCCAGGTTGTCGCCGTGACACATGAGGCATTCAGCACCGGTGGGAATGGCACGGGCATAGCGGAAGACCGTGCCCTGCTCGTCGATAAATTGTGCGTAATGCTCAAGGTTGGCCGGATCGGCGCCAGCGACACGCTCCTGCTCAAAAAACTCCAGAATGCGTTGCTCCCAGATATCTGGCGCGTTTTCGGCGTTTCTAAGACGTTCACTAGTCCTTTTAACCGTAATATGCTGTTCCTGAAGTCTTTCCGCGATGCCCGGAGCATGGGTGGCGCATATCTTAATGGCACCCAAAGGGCCTTCTTCTGCCAGCGCAAGATGTAGCTTCGCCCGCAGTCGAGCGTTAAACTCCCGTGCCAGTTTCCGCGCTTCGGACAGGTTATGCGTAACCTGCTCGTCTGCGGAAGCTGATTGTCCCTGGCCTGCCTGCAGCAGAAACACGGATAAAAGCAGCAACTTCAGGTGTGGATGTTTCATAGACTCGCTCTTTAAAGCTCTCGCCGGGAGTGTATCCCCAAGCCGAACAGTAATGAAGTAAAAGATAGTTAAGGATTCGATGCATGTTCCCCAAGGAAATTGACGTACAAACTGCCGCTGCATTGCTTAATGATGACAAGGCCATTCTTGTAGATTGTCGCGAGATCGAGGAATACCGTCGCTTGAGGATTCCGGGAGCCATCCTGTTACCTCTTTCTTCTTTCGATCCCGCCCAGATTCCTGCCGTAGAAGGCAAAAGCATCCTCATACATTGCGCCTCGGGCGGTCGATCACGGGAAGCAGTAATTCGCTGCTATCACTCCGACGTCGAGGCCATCAACGTGGATGGAGGGATTCTTGGCTGGCAGCATGCGGGATTTCCGACAGAAAGCGGCTGAGTTAATTCAAAATCCTCTTTTACTTATAAAGTTTAGACGGATCGTCGGTTACACCGGCAGCCTTGATTACCCTGCCTCGTTCTTGGCCTTAATGACTCCAGCTCGACCCCATGCGGCCGGTCTCCTGGCGCCTCCTGCCCCGGCCAACTCCCGTCCTGCCCCCCCGGGAATCAGGGTTTCCTTCCTCTTTTCAGTAAGTTAAAAGTTTGTAATGTTCGGTCGGGGCCATTTCTCAACGCTGCCGGTTTTTCGCTTTCCCGCCACCTCAATGGCAATCTGCTGCAATCCTTGTATGCTATAAAAACTCTATCTTGTTCATTAACTTAAGCAGGTCTTGGAGTAAGTGGAATAACTAGGCACATACCGTAATTGACTGGGGCGCCTTATATAGGACAATTGCTTCAAGGTTGCTGGAATCAGTCTATTTTTTAATAAAAGACCCGATAACAAATAGAGCAACACGATTGAACTCAGATGCAAATTTAGAAGATCAGGAGCCCATTTTATGTCTCGCCTTAGCACAATAAGCAGAAAAACCGCACAACTGGCCGCAATTGGCCTAACTGGCTTGATTCTCGTTATATCCGGCTGCGGCGGCAGCGATGGGGCTCAAGGTCCCGCAGGTGACACAGGACAACAGGGTCCGGCAGGCGCAGATGGCATTGGCGCTCCGATTATCGACATATCGAACTCCTCCGATCTTGCTGACCTTATAGAAGATGGTAATCGCCTGGTCGTTGAAATTACCGCTGCCACGATCGCCAGTCCGCCTGTAATTCATTTCACCGTGACAGATTCCAACGGCGTGCCAGTCATCGGCATCGACGGGGATGCGACGCGCTACACGCTGGTCAAGCTGGTGCCCGGGACCGGCAACCGTTTCGGCTACTGGCAGAGTTACATCAACCAGTTTGAAACTGCCGATGGCGGTGGCGAAGAGGTTCTTGAAAAAGCCTTGCAGGCTACCTACGAGAGCGGCTCAGTCGATCGCTTCGTGGACAACGGTGACGGCTCCTACACCTACACCTATGCAACCGACCCGATGTCAGTGACGGATCCTGTCGCGGTTGCCTATGACCCGAACCTGACTCACCGCGTGGCGATGCAGTTCGACGGTATTGATGGTGCAATCCTGCCATATAATCCCAGCTTCGATTTTGTGCCCAGTGGCGCAGCCATCGAGACTCGCAAGATTGTCGCTACCGAGACCTGTAACGGCTGTCACGATGCCCTGACCATTCATGGACGTCGCAATGAAGTCGACTACTGCGTCACCTGCCATAACCCCGGCAGCCGCGATCAGGACACCGGCGCCCTGGTCGAGATGTCTCACCTGGTTCACTCCATTCACGGCGCTCAGATGCGCCTGGAACTCGGTGCCACAGAATCCTGTGCTGCTAATGGTGGTATCGCCTTTAGCGATCACGGTCACTGGTTCTGCACCGATACTGGCGATGACACCGGCGTAGCAATTGAATTTGATGCTGATCTGTATGCCTACCAAGTCGTGGGTTACCGCGAGCGTCTGCATAATTTCAATCATGTGGTGTTCCCGCAGGAACTGTTGTTCTGCGAAACCTGCCATACCGCATCAACAGAAACTCCTGATGGCGACATGTGGCTGAGCAATATCACCGCAGAATCTTGTGGTGGTTGCCACGCCAATTTGCTGGTTACCGATGCCCCGGATCCTGTAACCGGTTTGTCGACCTACGGAATTCAACACAATCTGGGCGGTAGCTCTTTTACTGCACGCAACGGAGAGTGCACCATCTGCCACGATGGCGACAATATCCCGCTGGGTTTCGAGGCTCACAGCGCCGTTGCCGGCTCGACCAGGCTGCGTAACGAATTGGGCGAAAACTACCAGGCTGAAATCGTGGGCGCCGACTTCGTCGCCTCTCCGCCGACGGTAGATGTGAAAATCACCAACCTCACCACCGGTGCCAATGATCTGTTCGCTGACGCTGAGTACACCGCTGGCCGCCAGACTTTGTACCTGGGCTGGAGCACGGATGACTTCTACAACGGTGACGAGGACGGAAACGTGAGCTTCCCGAGCTCTTCCCGCCAGGGTTACTCTTTCCAGCTTCGACTGTCCGACGTTGCATTAGCGCCGACTCAGAATGCAGATGGAAGCTTCACCATTCCCCTGGTTGATCTGCCGGCTGCAATGAGTGGCGACCCCATGATCTCTTTCGATGCCCGCATGGACGTCGACGGTGAACGTGCCTATGCCGAGTCGGTCGTGTTTTTCCCGGGTTCTGAAAGGGTTCTGGCCGTAGATGAGGCCAAGTGCAACAACTGCCATAAAGTGATTAGTAATCACGGTGGCCGTGGCCAGAACAACCTGTTGGTGTGCCTGAATTGCCATAACAACGAACTGGCGACCACCTGGGATGCTAACGGCGACGGCGTCGCCGACGAGATTGATTCGGTGTCCCTGGCCGTGGCCGTGCACAAGCACCACAACGGTGACCCCTCATACCGTGATGGCGCTGCCGCAGAAGTTCACTTCCCCGGCTTCATGGGTAAATGTGAGACCTGCCACGTTGAAGGTCGTTATAACGGCCCCCGTGAGACAGCAAGAGCGATCACCATAGGAAACGGTGAGTCCACCGCTGTGTGGACCGATGACATTGCCAACTCACCCACTGCCGGAATTTGCACTAATTGCCATATCGACCTGGCCGCCGTGAATCACATGAAACAGAACGGCGCAATGTTTGGAGCAGTGAAGAGTATCTTTACGCTGAACGGTGTGGATGGTATTCCGGCCTACTCGCAAGAGTCGTGCTCGGTGTGTCATGGTCCTGGCAGCATTGCTGACACGGCCGAGCAGCACCAGTAAGACGAGCATCTTTGAATGACCATGTCAGAGTAGAAAACAGGGGCGCCGGGAAAATTCCCCGGCGCCCTTTTTCGAGGGCTTACCGCCCTGCCCCGAACTGCTCAGAGGATCATTAGGTTTGGTGTTTGTTACTATGCGTACTTAGCTGGAATTCGTTCCAACATATCGCCAAAACAAGTCGCCCTCCGTCACGAGAATAACTATGCAAACCAAACAAGAAAATACCTCGAACCTGCTGAAATCGACCGTCCAGGTTATGGCTGTACTGGCCATGATGTCTGTGTCGTTTGGCGCTAGCGCCAAGGACGTCAAGAAGGACGCAACGCCGTTCAGCCGCAAAGGTGCCGACCAGTGCGTAATGTGCCATACAGATGAGCACATCATGACCGTATTGGAGACTCCTCATGGTGCCACGGGCGACAGCCGCGCACCGTTTGGCGAGGGTCAGGCCCAGTGCGAAGCTTGCCATGGACCGGGTGGTGAACATACCGGTCGTGTCAAACGCGGCGAAGAACGTCCGCCGATGATCAAGTTTGGTTCAGACAGACCCACGCCTGTGCCGGAACAAAATGCCATGTGCCTGGGTTGCCACGAGTCTCACCTGGGTTCGGACTGGGAAGGCAGCCCACATAACAGCCAGGATATTGCCTGCGCCGATTGTCACCAGTTGCATGTCAGAAACGACCCGATGACGGTTCCCCAGGAACAGCCAGAGCGCTGCTACACCTGCCACACTGCCCAGCGGGCCGCGAGCTTCAAGCCGTTCTCTCACCCCCTGCGGTTCGAGCAGATGGCATGCAGCCAGTGCCATAACCCCCACGGCTCACAGGCCGACGCCTTGCTGGTCAGGGATAACACCAATCAGTTGTGTTACAGCTGCCATGCCGACAAGCGCGGCCCCTTCCTCTGGGAGCACGCCCCGGTTGCTGAAGACTGCACCAGTTGTCACGA
This sequence comes from Chromatiales bacterium, assembly GCA_029864735.1. GTDB lineage: Bacteria > Pseudomonadota > Gammaproteobacteria > Steroidobacterales > BM003 > CAKZML01. The sequence continues at coordinate 10,066 of JAOTSW010000043.1, forward strand.
GCCTCACGGTTCGGTTCACACGGCGATGCTGAAGAAACGTCCTCCCCAGTTGTGTCAGCAATGCCACTCCCAGGCAGGCCATCCCAGCTCAGCCTATACCCAGGCCGGTGTTGCCCAGGGAACAACTTCCGCCATGGTCATGGCCGGAAGTTGCATGAATTGCCATACCGAGGTCCATGGATCTAATCATCCTTCGGGCCAAGCGTTGATGCGTTGAGGTTCAGAATATGAATACAAGAAAAAGAAACTCGATTTCCCTCGCACTGGCCGTCGGCCTGTGCTTGTCGGGTGTTGCGGTAAACGCTGCCGAGGCTGATTTCAGTAATTGGAAATGCGAGAAGTGCGAATTTCCCGAGGGCGCCAAGGGCACAGTCGAACTGGGTGGCTACAACGTCTCCGAAAGCTCCGCCAGGTTCGGTGACTTTACCGGATTGAACGAGGACGGCTCCTACGCCCTGGCCAACGCCATGGTCAGTTGGTGGGGCAAGGATGGCATGTGGTTCAACCTGGATGGACGTAACCTGGGCCTGGACTCTCGCTACCTGTCAGTCTCCGGCGGGCTGCGAGGTTTGTTCGACATCGAAGTCTACATGCAGAATATCCCCCGATATTTTGCCGATGACACCCGTAGCCCTCTGTCCGCCACGGGAGCCGGTGTGCTGAGTTTGCCGGGCGACTGGATACGGGGCGCCGATACCGGTTCTATGCCTAATCTGCAATCCTCCCTTGTTCCGTCACCGCTGGGCTACGACAGGGAAAACGAGGGCTTGGCATTCACCCTGACCCCGGTCAGGTACTTGTCCCTGGATGCACAGTACCGGGAGGAGACCCGTAACGGCAATCGCCGGAACTGGGGTAATTTCCTCACCTACAGCACCGAGTTTGCCCAGCCGGTTGCCTACACCACCGAGGAGTATACTCTCGGCCTGGATTACGCCCGGGATAACTGGACACTGCGCGCCGAGTACTATGGTTCAACCTTTGAATCCGGCTTTAGTGCCATTGCCTGGGACAACCCCTACTCCGGCCCCGGGCCCGAGTTGGGCCAAAAAGCCGTTGCTCCGGATAATGAATTTCACCAGACCAGTTTATCTGGCAGTTATCGGTTCGACCTCTGGCGTACCCTGGTCAGTGCCCGTATCGCCACCGGCTTGATGAAACAGACCGACGACTTCCTGCCCTACTCGGTAAATCCTGACCTGGTCTCGCCCGACCTGCCCAGGAATCACCTTGATGGGAAGGTGGATACCACGAACGCCAATTTGAAAATCAGCACAAATCCCATGCGGAACCTGCGCCTGAGCGCTGAGTACCGGACGGATGAACGCGATAACCAGACGCCGGTGGACAGCTATACGCCGATCATGGCAGATTCCATAGCCTCTTCGGAGACGTTTTCCAACGCGCCCTATTCGTTCAAACGCGAGGATATGAAGTTAAAGGGTGTGTACCGCTTGTCCGGCATTGGGTCTATCCAGGCTGGCTACGATTACAACAGCTTTGAACGAGATCTCCAGGAACGCACAGAGACCACCACCGATCGCATGTGGGCAACCCTGCAAGTGCGTCCCGGCAATTCTCTGGATGGCTTCTTTACCATCGCTACCGAGACCCGGGACGGCACAGATTACCAGTCCCTGGTGAATCAGGCGCCCCAGAATCCGTTAATGCGTAAGTACAACATGGCAGACCGGGACCGTGATTCCATGCGCCTGCAGTTGAGCTACATTCCCGTGGATATTATTAGCCTGGGCCTTAGCGGTGAGTACAACGAGGATACCTACAGCAATTCAACCCTGGGTCTGACCGCCGGTGATTATTCAAACATTGCACTGGATGGCTCTATTCAGTTGCCGGGCAACAGCAGTCTTTACATCCTTTACAGCCACGAAAACATCAACTCCGAGCAGGCCGGCAGCCAGGGATTTGCGAATCCCAACTGGACAGCCAGTGTCGAGGACGTGTTTGACACGGCGGTGGTTGGCATTACCGTGCCGGCTATCAAGGACAAGCTGGACCTGAAACTGGATTACACCTATACGGATTCCAGCAGTCAGACCGACATGGTCTACGTGAATTCCTCGTCAGCCTATCCTGAGCAGACTGCCCAGATGGACATGGTGAAGCTGTATGCCGACTACACCTACAGCCACAATCTGAGCCTGCGTGCCGGGTACTGGTACGAGAAATACGATTCCGCTGACTGGAGTATGGAAGGCGTGAATCCATCCACTATCTACAACGTGCTGAGCCTGGGGGCACAACCCCAGGCCTACGACCAGGGTGTGGTATGGATTTCCTTCGTGTACGAGTTTGGCAAGCCGGAGCCTGAAGAGGACTAGGCGCGACTGGTCCAGTCCGTCCTGGATGGAGATAACACTACAAGGCCGCCCGAGGATGCTCCCCGGGCGGCCTTGTTCTTTCTGCACGGACAAAATCCGGTCTATGACAGGGCTCAAGTCATAATGAAGTTATACATTTACATTAGTCGGTAAGTATCTGTTTTATTTTTAGCATTTCGAACGCTGAAGTTCTCCTCCTGCTCGATTTCGTCCAGTTTCTCTCGTATGTGTCGAAGGCTTTGTCGCATCTGGGGCATGATCAACTGATCCAGCGCCCGGGCTCGTCTTTCGGTGCGAACATAGTCTTCCTCGAGTCGCAGCAAGTTTGAGCCGACCAGGGATAGCTCAAACTGCAGTTGCAGGCATTTCAGATAATGCAACCGGCAGGCATGCACTTCCGGGCTGTTCATCCATGTTGAGGGCGTGTCCGGCTCCTCTTGCTCCGGCCAGGCTGCACTTTGAAGCGCCAACCCCAGGAAAGCTCGAGTGGTGACCCCCGGCTCTACATCAGCCAGGTCCCAGCCTGGATAGCTCTCGAGATTGTCCAGCCCGTGCCTGGCCAGGGCCGCATCAAATGCCGCTGTGGCCAGGGTTTCGGCCTCGGAAAGGTCATTATCAAGGGCCTCGAGCAGAACCAGTTGACGGAGCATCTCGTGGGCCAGGAGCATGCTTTTCTCATCCAGGAAACGGTAACCCTCGCCCAGCCTTTCCAGTTCTTCCTGTAATTCCAGGTAGGCACTGCGGGTTGGTGATTGCTCAGTCATCCTTCCGCCCTCCCAGGTAATGCTCGATCTGCTTGGCTGACAGCCGAGTCAATTCGGCAGTCGGCAGGCTGTGAAGAATTTGCCATCCCAGCTGCATGCTCTGCTCAAGGGTGCGTCCCTGCTCCTGCTTGACCAGGTCGTTCTCAAACACCCTGGCAAACTCCAGGTAGGCCTTGTCCCGCGAACTGAGGCCTTGTTCGCCCATGACGCTTTCCAACACTCTCACACTCATTGCCCGGGCATAGCTTGCGAACAATTGATTGGCCAGTGCTGGATGATCCGGATGGGTAAAGCCGGTACCCGTGCCCGCGTCCATGAGACGTGAAAGACTGGGCAGCACTTGTACCGGTGGGTAAATCCCGCGCCTGTCCAGGTCCCGACCCAGGACGATCTGCCCTTCGGTGATATATCCGGTCAGGTCCGGGATGGGGTGCCCGATGTCATCTCCCGGCATGCTCAGGATAGGTAGTTGGGTGATGGTTCCCTGGCGCCTGGCAACGCAGCCCGCCCGTTCAAACAAGCTGGCAAGGTCAGAATACATGTAGCCGGGATAACCCTTGCGGCTGGGTATCTCGCCGTGACTGGCGGAGACTTCTCTTAATGCCTCGCAGTAGTTGGTCATATCGGTCATGACCACCAACACATGCTGATTTTGCTCGAAGGCCAGGTACTCGGCAGCGGTCAGCGCGAAACGCGGCGTCAGCAGGCGTTGGGCGCTGGGTTCATCGGCACGATTGAGAAACATTACCGTATGTTCCAGTGCCCCGCTATCGGCCATGGCCAGCCGGAATGTTTCTGCAGAATCATGGGAGATGCCGATACCCACAAACACCACGCTGAAGCCTCCGCTGACCCCCTCCCGAAGTCGTGCACGCTGGGCGATCTCGGTGGCGAGTCGGTCATGGGGCAAGCCACCGCCGGAGAATATTGGCAGCTTTTGTCCCCGGACCAGGGAGTTCATCAGATCGATGGTTGAAATACTGGTTTCGATGAAGTCCCTCGGCAGGGCTCGCGCTGCCGGGTTCAGGGCCCTCCCATCCACGGGGCGATGTTGCTCAGCCACGATGGCCGGGCCGCCATCAAGGGGGCGCCCTACACTGTTGAACACGCGCCCCATGAGTCCCGGCCCCACCGGCATGCGCAACGGTGAGTCATCCAGGCGTACCAGGGTGCCGGACAACCCCAGTCCGGTGGTGGAGCCCAACACCTCCACCACGATGGTTTGTTCATCCAGTGCAGCGACCCGTCCTATACGTGTCTGTCCATCCGGTGAGATCACCTCGACCGCATGGTTCAGTCCCACCCGTACCTTACGCTCCAGGAACAGCAATGGCCCCTCGATACGCCGGCAAGCCTTTTCCAGTACCAGATCAGCTTTCACGGCTGCTACCCCCGGCCAGGGATTCCACTTCGTACTCAAGTTGCCTTCGAAGCAGTTCCAGCCTTTTTATCTGGTCCTCACCAAACTCTTCGCCCAGCCGATGCAGTCTCCTCAGCAGGGGAAGTTTCGCAATCTCTGCAGGTGAAGCGCCTGCCTGGACCGCCTTCTCCGCCAGCTGGATAAAATCCATGACGGCGAGCAGCATCGCGGTCTGGCGTTTGGGTGAGCAATACCGGTCTACAAGTGAGAAGGATGACTGCCGCAGAATGCCCTCGTTCACCAGCTCGGCACACAACAGGGTCAGTTGCTGGGAAGCGGGCAAGGACTCCCTGCCAACGATTCGGGCCATTCTCTCTAGCTGGGCCTGTTCCTCCAGCAGGGTCAGGAGCCGGCGGCGGTGGTTTGCCCAGTCCGGGTTGCCGTGGCCCTGCCACCAGTGAGCCAGGGCCCCGGCATCGCTGGAATAGGATCGCAGCGGGTGAATGGCCGGATAGAAACGGGCCTGGGCCATGTCACGGTCAAGGGCCCAGAAGCAGCGAACAAATCGCTTGGTGTGAGTGGTCACCGGTTCGGAGAAGTCGCCTGCCGGCGGGCTGACCGCACCAATAATCGTCACCGAGCCTTCGTCACCGCTTAGCGTTTGTACCCGGGCCGCCCGTTCATAAAACTCCGCCAGTCGGGCGCTGAGATAGGCCGGGTAGCCACCCTCGGCCGGGAGTTCTTCAAGGCGCCCCGACACTTCCCTGAGAGCTTCTGCCCAGCGACTGGTGGAGTCCGCCATCAAGGCCACTTGCAGGCCCTGGTCGCGGAAATATTCCGCCACGGTGATGGCGGTATAGATGCTGGCCTCACGGGCCGCCACCGGCATGTTGGAGGTGTTGGCGATTATCACCGTACGATCCATGAGAAGTTTGCCAGTGCTTGGATCCTCAAGACCCGGGAACTCGTCAAGGACTTCGGCCATTTCATTGCCTCGTTCGCCGCAGCCCACATACACGATGATGTCGGCGTCGCACCACTTGGCCAACGCTTCCTGAAGAATGGTTTTTCCCGTTCCAAACCCGCCCGGCAAGGCCGCCCTGCTTCCCATGGCAATCGGGAACAGGGTGTCCAGCACGCGCTGGCCGGTAATCATGGGTCGGTCCGGAGTAAGCCGTTTGCGTACCGGACGCGGAATACGCACCGGCCATGGATGGGACATAGCCAGGGTCTGCTCCGCACCTCCGGGGTCACGCACCCGGGCAATGCATTCTGTGTCGGAATAGTCGCCTTTGGGAGCGATCCAGCTGAGGGTTCCGCTTACCCCGGGGGGTATCAACACAGCGCTCGTGATGCCCTTTAGCTGGCACTGGCCCAGGATTGCTCCACCGTGCACCGCATCCTCTGCGGCCAGGCCAGGGGTAAACCCACAGACCACCTCATCCCGTTTGGAGACGCCCTTCTCCATGAAGGGGTCCTCGTTCAGCTTCAGTGGTCGAAGCAGACCGTCGAAAATATGTCCCAGCAGCCCCGGGCCCAGCCGAACACTTAATGGGGTGCCTGTGCCGCTAATCAGTTCGCCCGGCTCCAGCCCGGTAGTGTCCTCGAACACCTGGGCAATGATTTCCTTGCCATTGAGTTTGATTACTTCACCCGGCAGTTCACGTGGGCCAACAAGGATCGCCTCCTGTATCGTGAAACTATCCTGACTTACCGCCCTGAGTACCGGGCCGCCAATCCAGCTGATGCGGGCCTCAGACATGAATGCGACCTCCGCCCCTGACTTCGCCGAGCAAGGTGAGTACATGGCTTTGGACCCTGGGCGTGTCGGCCAGCAGGCCCGGGATGCTGGCATCCAGTCGCGCTCCATCTTTTTCAATTACCAGGCCTGCCTTCAGGCCAGGGTCTGCCTGCCAACGGATACCTGTCCCGTCAAAACTCTCCGTTAGCTCTTCCTGTTTGGGACCAGGGGCCATGCGTATCACCCAGGAACCATCCCCAAGCCGTCGGGCTGCGTTGCGCAGGGCG
>JAOTSW010000162.1 GCA_029864735.1 Chromatiales bacterium
TCTCTTAATTTAATTATACGTTCTGGCTGCACCTGTTTTCCCGAGTATACCCATCCGTGGCCTATCCGGTAGTGCTCGTGGCCTGGCGAAGTAATTCGTTTATTCCAATCTTGGCCCGCGTCTTTTCGTCAACCCGTTTGACGATGACCGCGCAGTCAAGGCTGTAGCGGCCATCCGCACTGGGCAGCGTCCCCGGAACCACCACTGCACCTGCCGGTACACGTCCGTAGGATACCTGGTCGGTTTCCCGGTCATAAATACGCGTGCTCTGTCCCAGGAAAACACCCATGGAGATGACCGCGCCATGCTCAACGATCACCCCCTCAACCACTTCCGACCTGGCGCCGATAAAGCAATTATCCTCAATAATGGTCGGGCTGGCTTGCAGGGGTTCCAGTACGCCGCCGATTCCTGCGCCGCCTGATATGTGGACATTGCTGCCGATCTGCGCACAGGAACCCACCGTGGCCCAGGTGTCTACCATGGTGCCAGGGCCGACGTAGGCGCCTATGTTTACATAGGAGGGCATCAGGACCACGTCGGGGGCCACGTAGGCGCCGCGCCTTACCAGTGCGTGAGGTACTGCACGCACGCCATCGCGTTGGAAGTCTTCACTTGAGTAATTGGCGTACTTCAGTTCGACCTTGTCATAAAAACGTGTGAACCCGGCTTCAATGACCCTATTTTCCCGGGTTCGGAAAGACAGGAGCACCGCTTTTTTAAGCCACTCATTGACGACCCAGCCGTCGGGGCCCGGTTGGGCCACCCGCGCCTCACCGGTATCGAGCAACTCCAGTGCCTGTTCGATAGCATCGCGCACGGAATCGGGAGTGTTGTCCGCCGAGAATTTGCTGCGCTGTTCCCATGCCCGCTCAATATTTTCCTGCAAAGTCGTCATCGTCAGAATATTCCTCGAAAAATTAGCTTTCTAAATTGGGGTTGGCCGGTGCCGACCGCTTTGGGCCGTCGTCCAGTTCTTCCAGCAGCCGCTGCTTGAGAATATTGCGCAGTTCCATGGTGAGGGGCCGTTGCTTGCGATCACAGAGGAAAAAGACGTCTTCAGCGCGCTCGCCAACCGTGCTGATCTTGGCGTTGAGTAGCCTGATTCCCAGCGCGACCATCACCCGACCTACTCGTGAGGCCAGTCCGGGCCTGTCTCCGGTGATCAGTTCCATCACCGTGCGCGCGTGAGCCTTGTCATTGCTGAACTCGATACGCGTCTGGGTGCTGAACATACGCACCTGTCTTGGTACTCGTCGACTGATCTGGGGGGCATTGATGTCGAAGCGCTCGATCGCATTTTTCACGCCCGCTCGAATCTCCTCGAGCCGGGATTCGCTGGGGGCGAGGCAATCGGAGCGCTCGAGTACAGCATAACTACTAAGGGTGTAGCCGCTGCCTGCGGGCGCAAGTCGGGCATCGTGGATACTCAGGCCAAGTTCGTCCAGTGCTCCGGTGACCGGCGCAAAGGTAACAAACTGACTGGGTGCATAGACCACCACCGACATGCCGCCACGCTGGGGAACGTCCCTGACTGCTACGCGAATTTTCCCCTTGTCGTGTCCATGCTCGGCGAGCAGTTGCGTGTGCCAGGTGATTTCCTCCGGAGAATGGGTGAGGAAATAGTCATCACTGAATCCTTCCCATACCGCTGTGTGATCCAGCCCCGCCACGCCGGAGTTGGCGGCGGTCAGTAGTTCCAGCGCCTGTCGCTTGTGGTCGGCGATCAATTCTTCCCGGTCGATGGGGTTTTCAAGGCCGCGTCGCAGCACGACCTTGGTGCGCTTGTACAATTCTTCAAACAGGTTTGCTTTCCAGGAATTCCACAGCTTGGGGTTGGTGCCCCGAACATCCGCGACGGTGAGCAAGTACAGGAAATCCAGGTGCACCTGGTCGCCGACCGTCAGGGCGAATTTATGAATCACGTCCGGGTCGGCAATATCTTTTTTCTGGGCCGTGGTGGAGAGCACGAGATGATGGCTGACCAGCCAGGCTACCAGTCGTGCCTCGTAACGACTCAATCCCTGCTCAAGACAGAACGCCTCTGCAATCACTGATCCCAGTGCCGAGTGATCCCCGCCACGGCCTTTTCCGATGTCGTGAAACAGGCCAGCCAGGTAGGCCAGTTCCGGTTTTGGCAGTTCTTGCATGATCTGGCTGCAGACCGGGTATTCATGGTCGAATCGCTGAAGAGCGAAGCGGCGCAGATTACTGACCACGAACATGGTGTGTTCATCCACCGTGTAGGCATGAAAGAGGTCGTACTGCATTCGTCCGACTACGCGTTCAAATGCGGGAATGTAACGCCCGATAACTCCGTACAGGTTCATCCGGCGCAGTTCATGGGTGACGCCCAGGGGCGCCCTGAGGATGTCCATGAACAGGCGGTGGTTGCGTGGACTCTGGCGGAACTCTTCGTCTACCGACCCCAGTGCCTCGCGCAGTTCCCGTATGGTGTTGGCGCTCACGCCTTTTAGCTCCGGGTGCTGCTGCAACAGGGAGAACATCTCCAGCAAGGACGAGGGGCTTTCCAGGAACGCGTCCTCATAGCGAATTTCCAGGTAGCCATTGCGCACCTGGAAGCGGGCGTTTAAGGGTGTGGGCGGCGCATCCGGATCCAGCAGGATGGCTTCCTCAAATAATTGCAGCAACATTTCATTCAGCCGCGAGAGTTCTTTCACGGTGCGGTAGTACCGCTGCATGAACTGTTCCACGGCAAGACTGTTGGAAGCGTCCTCGTAATCCAGTAGTTCAGCTATCCGGGTCTGGTGATCGAACAGCAACCTGTCCTCGCGGCGCCCGGTGAAAACATGCAGGGCAAAGCGGACCGTCCACAGGAAGGACTGACAGGCTCGAAGACGGCGCAATTCCTTGCGGTTCAGGAAGCCATGGGAAACCAGTTCGTCCAGGGTCTCGGCGGCGAAATGGCGCTTTGCCACCCAACCGATAATCTGGATATCCCGCAGTCCACCCGGGCCGCCCTTCACGTTGGGTTCCAGGTTATAGGCGGTGTCGTGGTAACGATGGTGGCGCTCAAGTTGCTCTTTGCGCTTGGCGGCAAAGAACTCGGCAGAGGGCCATATTCTGTCCGGAGCTGTTCGTGCCTGCATCTTGCCCAGTTGTTCGGCGGAGCCGGTTAGCAGGCGGGATTCCATCAAGGTGGTCGCCACGGTGACATCCGCCGCGGCCTCCTGTTCACACTGGGCTGCGGTTCGGACGCTTTGTCCCACCTCCAGTCCGATATCCCAGAGGAACGTGAAGAACGCCTCCAGCTGTTCTCGCCAGGAACTTGCGCCGCTTTCCGGCGCCAGCACCATTACATCGATGTCGGAAGCGGGATGGAGTTCGCCCCGGCCATAACCGCCAACCGCCACCAGGGATAGCTCGCTGGGCTGACCGGTGTGGTATGCCCAGGCCCGGAGCAGTACTTCATCAACCAACCTGGCCCGTCCGCGGACCAGCGGCTCCACGGGTGATCCCGCCAGGAAAGCGGTTTCCAGTTGGCTGGCGCCCTGTATAAGACAGGATTTGAAGCAGCCGATGGCGGGTTCGTCAGCCTCCAGGCGCCGGTCAAGTTCTGCCAGCAGCGGGCGCAGCTCGACATGTTTGTTGAAATCAGGTTTTCGCAGCTCGGGCTTCACTTACATTTCGCCGCTGGCGCCAAGGGTCAGGACCTCGTATCCATCAGCAGTGACCAGCACGGTGTGCTCCCACTGGGCCGACAGGGAATGATCCTTGGTCACGACAGTCCAGCCATCGGGCAGAAGTTTCACCGCCCGCCGACCGGCATTGATCATTGGCTCAACGGTGAAAGTCATGCCTTCAAGAATTTCCATTCCCTGGCCGGGCTTGCCGTAATGCAGCACCTGCGGGTCTTCATGAAAGACCTTGCCGATACCGTGTCCGCAGTACTCGCGCACGATCGAGAAATTGTGGTTCTCGGCATAGGATTGTACGGCGTGGCCAATATCGCCCAGGCGGGCGCCGGGGCGGATTTTCCGGATTCCCTCGCACATCGCTTCATGGGTGACCTTGATGAGTCGCTCAGCCATGACCGGGACCTTGCCCACGGTAAACATTCGACTGGTATCGCCGTGATAGCCGTCTTTGATTACGGTGATGTCAATGTTTACGCAATCGCCGTTCTTCAGGCGTTTATCACCGGGAATGCCGTGACAGACCACATGGTTCACCGAGGTGCAGATGCTTTTTGGGAATCCTTTGTAATTCAGCGGGGCAGGGATGCAATCCAGCGTGTTTACGATGTAATCGTGGCAGAGCGCGTCCAGTTCGTCGGTGGTAACTCCCGCCTCGATGTGCTGGCCGATCATATCCAGGGTCTGGGCAGCCAGGCGGCCGGCAATGCGCATCTTTTCCTGTTCTTCGGGGGTTTTTATCGTGACATTCATAGGCTTTGATCTGGATTGGGCTCATGTACTGCTGAAAAAGCAGGGCAACTGGACTACAAGAAGGTAAGTGATAAAGTGCGTAAGTAATTGTTGGAAACGGCCGAACATGGTATAAAGCCCGCGCTTTTTTAGCAATTTAATCCACACACGTATCGACACAGACGGTTGGGTGCCCCCGGTTTTCCGCCTAAAGACAGGGAAATCAAAGGGTTATCGTTTGGGATGCGTGGAGGTCCAACCCCTTAGAGGAAGTTAACATGTCAAACGTATCCATGCGTCAAATGCTGGAGGCCGGTGTTCATTTCGGTCACCAGACCCGTTACTGGAATCCCAAGATGAGCCCCTTCATCTTCGGTGAGCGTAACAAGATCCACATTATCAATCTCGAGCGCTCCCTGCCGATGTTCCAGGAAGCCCAGGGCTTTGTGCAGAAAATCGTCTCCGACGGCGGCAAGGTGCTGTTCGTGGGAACCAAGCGGTCTGCTCGTGATTCGGTTCGTGAAGAAGCCGATCGTTGCGGCATGCCCTATGTCAGCCAGCGCTGGTTGGGTGGCATGCTCACTAACTTCAAGACCATTCGCCAGTCCATCAAGCGTTTGTTTGACCTGGAAGCGATGGAAGAAGCCGGTTCTTTCGAGCAAATGACCAAAAAAGAAGTGCTCGGCCTGCGTCGTGAGAAAGAGAAGCTGGACCGCAGCCTTGGCGGCATCAAGCACATGAATTCCCTTCCTGACGTGCTGTTTGTGGTCGATATCGGCCATGAAAATATTGCGCTTAAGGAAGCTGCCAAGCTGGGTATTCCGGTTGTAGGCGTGGTTGACACCAACTGCTCCCCTGAAGAAATCGATTACCCGATTCCCGGCAACGATGACGCCATGCGCGCCATTCGTCTGTATGCGGCCGGCATGGCTGATGCGGTGATCGAAGGTAAGGCCACCGCTCCTGAAGCCAACATTGGTGAAGATGAGTTCGTTGAAGTAGACGAGGAAGGCCACGCCAAGAAAGCGGCTGCCAAGAAGGCTCCCGCCAAGAAAGCGGCTGCCAAGAAGGCTCCCGTCAAGAAAGCAGCGGCCAAAAAGGCTCCGGCCAAGAAGGCTGAGAAGGCCGCCGAAGAGGCTCCTGCCAAGAAG
>JAOTSW010000163.1 GCA_029864735.1 Chromatiales bacterium
GGCCTCCCTCTCAGCGTTCGAGTACCTGCTGAAAAATGCTCCGACCAAGGACTCATTGGCCGCCTAGCAAAAGAAAAGGGGCCGGATACAATTTTCAGTATCCGGCCCTGATTTCTAAAGAGTTTCGTCTTCCACCACCCGCAGGGCCAGCAAGTCACTCTTGGCGGTGATGACCAGGGACTTGTCCACCCTCACGCAACTGCCCGCAAATTTCCCTTTTACGGTGAAGGTGCACACCTGGGTCCGGTAACCATCGATCTGGGGAAGTTTCCACAACTCCTGGTAAACCTGGTCCTGGGCCTCGAACTTGCCACCGGTTTCCTTAAGCACGTTATCGTTCTTATCGAACAGACTGATGTTCAGCCCGCAGCGTCCGGCAATCGGCTTGCTAACGTAGCCACGCTGATTGAAGGCCTCGGTCAATTCGAATTGCGAGTTCAACAAGTAGGGATGATCAGGAAAAATCTTCCACAGCACCGGCAGGATGGCCTTGTTACTGGGAATCAAGGTCCAGAATGGCTCGAAGACCACAATGTCAGGCCGCAATAGCACGTCAACAAGCCTGGGGGCCGGGTGGCTGTCCTCGGCGTTACGCAATACAGGATGGCAATCGTCCTGCTCGCACTCGGCGCGAATCTGGTCCAGGGCGGTCTCCCAGGCCCAGGTCTTCCAGACATAACGTATCGGCGTTCCCTCGGGGTCGATAATCTCACCCTTCTCATTCCAGCTCAGCCCCGCCACGCCCTTGAGACGCTTGCAGGGGATGCCCGCCGCCTCGGCCGCCGCCTGGATAAACCGCGCGTGGTAAGTCTCTTCAGCCTCGTTGTCTTGCATGATATGCAGGACGCCGTCGACGCCCATCTCATGCCAACCTGCCATCAAGCGATCAGCCAGTTGAGCACCCGCATCCTCGCCTTCGGTGACACCGTAATGCCTGGCCCACTTACCCTGGACCCTGCCCGCCTCCATGTGACACGAAGCGGAGTCGGCGTTGTACTCGTAGACCTTGACGCCACGATCCGAAATACAAAAATCAAAGCGTCCAGTGAGAACCTGGCCACGCCGATTTTCCCAGGATTTTCTCAACCTGGGCCAAAGCGCTTTGGGAATATTGAAATGCGCCAGCAGAGCGTCATCCTGGAGCACCGCCTGGGTGGCATGTGAAAACATCAGGTGCAATTCGTTGGTTGCACGGATCAATTCCTGCTCAGCCGTCTCGGACATGCGGAAATAGCGATAATGCTCGCTGACCGAATCCGCCTCGGTAAGTTTGTGTCCGTTCATGGCCTTGACGAATGCCGCCTCGGCCAGGTCCGACACATCCAGCCAGTCCTGTTCATGTTGTCCTGCCTGGTCGGCAAGCCGGGTGTTCAGGTTATACCTGGCCGGTTCCCGAGGCCGGGGAATCTCGGCATGAGTGGCATCATCGGTCTGGATCACCCAGCCCAAGACATGAGAGTCCGGATAGGCTGCTTCGATAAAGTAGCCCTCGTTGGCAGTCCGAGACATAGGCAACTCGCGTGACCAGTCCTGACCCTCGGGAAGCTTGCAGTGCTCGTTGTTCTGCTCGGCAAAGCGCACCCGGTCTGCAAAGACTTCGGTGACGATGGCTACATGGCCCGTCACGTCGAACTCACCCCCCTCTTCCCAGATCAACATGCAGCCGGGCTCGGGCGGCCGTGGGCTTCCGTTACGAAACGAATGCAGAGGAAAGAGTTCATTGTCCGCCACCCGCGTGACGTGGTGCAGGCAAAAGATGTCATAGGCCATGGCCACATCATCGAACACATAACCATGGTTCACATAAAGCCAGCGCCGGGCAAACTCCACGCACTGCCACTTGTAGCCCATGTACACGCCTTCGAAGACGCTGCGATACGACGCCCTGTCCGGGTATTCTGCCTGGTCGGCGCTGGGGTAATGGGATGAATAAATGCCGACACCGCCGGGAGCATTACCCAGCAGCGTGCCGAATTTTTCGGGTGGAAATTTTAGGGGGTGAACCAATGCCTGACTCCTGACGGGACGCGCTATCATGGAGATGCGCCATGGGGTTTGCAATACCCCGTGACCCTGCTCCTGAATCGCGGCCAGGCTGGTGACCCATCATTGGCCGGACGACTGCCCGGCCGCCGGGTTGGCCTTCTCTTGGTCCCGCAGGCTCTCACGCTGCTCTGCCATCCTGGTCTCAATATCGTTTATGACCGCCTTGTATCTCGGGTCATCAACAATGGGGGCAAGCACCGGATCATCGGCCAGGCGGAACCAGTTCCAGATAAATCCCCCTGCCGCATTTTGCATCGCCCCTATGGCCGCCTCAGGCCTACCCTCAAGGACATGCAACCTGGCCACCGGCACCAGCAGGTACGCCCGCTTCATGCCGGCTGGCAATCTGGCCAGGTAATCATCGGTGGCCCGGACTAGTCGCTCGTATTCCTGGGTCCGCTCAAGCTGTCGATAAATGTAAGCGATTCGTGCCGCAGCATTCACCTGCCACCATGCCGTGAAACGCGGCGGATTCTCGAACAGCAAGGGAGAGTAAAACTGCTCGTACTCGAGGAGTTCGTTGTAGTGCTTTCCTGTCCTGGCCTGGGCAAGACCGATATCCAGGAAACTGTCAGCGGAGCCGTGCCTGTTGGTAAGACGAGCTGCCAGGGCATCCCCGGCAATCCTCTGGGCTGCATTCAAGTCACCTGCAGCGGCTTCCATCTCGGCACTGACCATTATCGGGAAAGGCTCTCGAGGCCCTTCAGCCAGGGCCCTGGCAGCCCACTCCCTGGCTTCATCGGTAGCTCCCAGCTGCCGGTAGATCATGGCAAGACCACCCATGGTCTCGAAATCCTCCGGGTCCAGTCTGCTTGCCTCTTGTTGCATGGGTACGGCCAGGTCCAGCCTGCCCTCCCAAATCATGCAGCGGGTCCCGCCATACCAGCCCGAGGCATCCGATTCGTCCAGCACTCGTACCCTGGCAAAGACTTCCCGGGCTTCGTCGCAGCGTCCCATTTTTTCCAGGGCGTCGGCAACGTTCCACTGGTCGTTCACGGAAAGCGGGTTGAGCCTGGCAGCGCGCTGGAACACTTCCAGGGCCTGCTCGACATCACCTGCATCCAGCAGGGCGTCCCCATAGGACGCCAGGGCCGTCACGTTATTCGGACTCAAGGCCAGGGACCGCTTGTAGGCCTGTGCAGCCTCTTCAAACCGATTTTCGGCGACACGCACAGATCCCAGGGTCGCCAGGGCTTCCACGTCATTCGGGTCCAGGCGCAGGGCTTCTGCCAGCGCACCAGGCGCCAACGCGAGAAACTCCTTCTGTGACATAGCCCCGGTCTCGTATAACCGGAACGCGGTCTGGGCCAAGCCTGCATGAGCAGGTGCATAGGCAGGATCCATGGCCACTGCATCCTGGAAATGCTTCAGCGCCACTTTCAGGGACGCAAACGACATATCCCTGAGCTTCCCCTTACCCAGGAGGTAGAAGTTGTAGGCCTCGGCACTGGAGGTCTCATACTGGCTAACCGGTGCACTCTGGGCACCCAGCAGTTCAATTTTCAGTGCCTCAACCACATGGTTGGCTATGTCGTCCTGGATAGCGAAAATATCGGTCAGTTCACGATCATAGGTTTCGGACCAGATGTGATACCCGTCTTTCACACTGACCAGCTGGGCAGTGACCCTGACCTTGTCACCGGCCCGGCGAACGCTGCCCTCCAGGATATTCTCCACGCTCAATTGCTCGCCAATGATCCGCAGGTCCTGGTTCTGACCCTTGAAGGCGAAAGAAGACGTACGTCCCGCGACCTGCAATTCCTTGATCTTGGCCAACAGGTTCAGCAATTCCTCGGACAAGCCATCGGCGAAATAGGCGCTGTCCCCGGCTTCGCTCATGTCCACGAACGGCAGCACGGCGATAGACAGATTATTCGAGGCCTCGGCTTCGGGCACTTCGATCGCCTGCCCCGTGGTTTGCGCCCCTGTCACGACGGGAGCGCCCTGGAATACGAACTTGTCCACCAGCAGGAACACCACCGCGATTGCCAGGGCGACGATAATGCCCCGGTCCATCTTCTTGCCGGTAATCGAGGTGATGGATTGACTGCGATCCACATTCTTTTCGAGCTTCAAACCTTCGGGAGTTTTTTCGAAGGCCCAGGCAAAGACCAACGCCAGGGGAAACCCGATAATCAGCAAGAGCAACAGGGTCTTCATTACCCACGCTGGCGTCTCAAACGCCTCCAGGGCCACGTCCGCCACCTGGACGATCAGCCAGGCAGTCACCACGTAGGCGGCGCCCACCCGGAACACGTTTCGACGCTTTAGTTCCTGGAACAGGCTCATTGATCCACCACCTTCGCCAGCAAGGCCTTGAAGCGCGGGTTCTCACGTAACGGGTCCCAGGTCGGGTCCAGGCGCAGAGCTGCAGGCGTGATGGCGATGGGATGCTTGAGCAGTCTTTCGATCTCGGATATCGCCTCGTCCGTCTTGCCAACCAGCATCCACACCTCAGCACGGGAGATTGAAATGGCGGGTCCTTCCAGCCGGTCGGCGGATTCCGAACGCATGGTCACGGCTTGGTCAATTTCCCTTAGCGCAGCTTCAGAGTCACCCAGATAGGCATGCGCAACTCCACGGATCTGATGGTAGGCATACGAATCAATGCCGCCACGCTCAAGTTCGTCCCAGGTGGTTTGAATGGCCAGCTGAAAATACTTCCCTGCCTGAGCGCGGTTACCCATGGCACGATCGATTTTGCCCAAGGCATTCAACCCATAGTATTTGTAAAATGTTTCGTCCACGGAGCGGATACCATTCCAGGCATCAACTGCTCCCTGAAAATCGCGACTCCACCATGGCGTCAAGGTCACCAGGAATCCATAACCCGCATCATTCACTGGGGCTATCGATCCTAACACCTGGCGGGCAAATGCCAGGTCACCATCACTAAAGAGACGGTACAGCGCTTCATTTACGCGAAATACAAGGTACTCGGGATGCTTGGCTGTCTCTTGCTGCAACACCGCCACAGCTTCACGCCATCGTCCGGCGTTGTACAAGGTTTCTGCCAGAACCGACACCAGGAAGTTATTCGCCGGATCCAGCGTAATGCCACGTCTGAATGAGGCAATACTTTCGTCCCATAAACCCACCCGGCGCTGGGTGATACCCAACCTCATCAGCAAATTGCCGTCATTGGGCAACTGCAACTGCGCCAGCTCAAACTCTTTCAGCGCCTTGGGGAAATCCGACTCCATCCGATAATAGAATTCCCCCATACTCATACGAATCTCAGGCAAATCCGGCGCCAGGCGTTGAGCCTGCTCCAGGGCATCACGAGCCTTCGTAATGTATGCCTCATCGTAGGCGACGATCCAATAAAGTTGGCCATAGATATCGGCCAACTGCAGGTATGCCTGGGCAAAATCCGGATCCAGTTCTACAGCCCGCTGCGCCAGAGGCAGCGCCTGGAGATATTTCTCCGCGCTGTATTCAGGCCTATGAATCTGGTCACGGGCTTGCAGGTA
>JAOTSW010000164.1 GCA_029864735.1 Chromatiales bacterium
AAGGGCCCGGGCCGGGACTTGATCCTGCGGCCCTGGAAGGAAAGGATATTGAAGTACGCTTCAGGCTTGGGGGAGAGAAGCTCAAGCTTGCCGGGCGCGAGGGCAGCCATGGCTTGCGCGATTTGTTCCAGGATGCCGGTGTGTTGCCCTGGATGCGGGATAGGATTCCCCTGGTCTACGTGGACGGCAGACTCGCCGCGGTGGGTCAATTCTGGGTCGACCAGGCGTTTGCTTCGAAGGCCGGTGGTGATGCCCTGGTAGTGGGTTGGAAAGGTGCCCCCAGGCTGGTTTTGTAGACCCCTGTTGCGCGAATTCATACCCCAGCGGAACTATTCCCCGCGAAGATACCGGTATTCCCGCTGGGTGAGGGGTTTCCCATTGTTCGCAAAGGGGCGTTCTGGTAACTTAGAACCCCGTCTTGCAGTGTGCGCACGGCACATTAATTCTTCAGGCGGAAATTCTAAATGACCCGTTTTGTTTTTGTTACCGGTGGTGTGGTTTCTTCTTTAGGTAAGGGAATCACGGCAGCCTCCCTGGGCGCTATTCTTGAAGCCCGCGGCCTCAAGGTCAGCATGATCAAGCTGGACCCGTATATCAACGTGGATCCGGGAACCATGAGTCCCTTCCAGCATGGTGAAGTATTTGTCACCAGTGACGGGGCGGAGACCGACCTGGACCTGGGTCACTACGAACGCTTCGTGCGGACTACGACCGGGCGCAACAGTAATTTCACCACCGGCCGAATCTACCTCACGGTGATCGAGAAAGAGCGCCGGGGTGATTACCTGGGCGGAACGGTGCAGGTGATTCCGCATATTACTGACGAGATCAAGCGCAGCGTGATCCTTGGCGCTGGTGATGCCGACGTTTGTATGGTGGAAATTGGCGGTACGGTGGGTGACATCGAGTCTTTGCCGTTCATGGAGGCCATTCGCCAGTTGGGCGTGGAACTGGGCCGCAATCGGGCGATATATATCCACCTGACCCTGGTGCCTTACATCGCCGTTTCCTCGGAAATCAAGACCAAGCCTACTCAGCATTCGGTAAAAGAACTGCGTTCAATCGGCATCCAGCCAGACATCCTGATTTGTCGGTCTGAAAAGGCGCTGCCGGATGAGCAAAGGCGGAAAATTTCCCTGTTCACCAATGTGGAAGAGCGGGCTGTAATCTCTGCAAGAGACGCCGACGATCTGTACAAAATTCCGCGTATGTTGCTGGAACAGCAGCTTGACGAAATTGTCGTTGAGAAACTGGGTCTGGATGTGCCGCCTGCCGACTTAAGCGATTGGGATGCGGTGGTTGAAGCCAAGCAGAATCCTGAAGCCGAAGTGAATATTGCCATGGTGGGCAAGTACATGGACCTTCGGGATGCCTACATTTCTCTCACCGAGGCGCTGGTGCATGCCGGCGTGCATACCCGTACCAAGGTCAATATCCGTTACGTAGAAGCCGAGTCCATCGAGAAACAGGGGCTCGGATTGCTGGACGGTGTGGATGCGATCCTGGTTCCGGGTGGATTCGGTGAGCGCGGCATTGAGGGCAAGATACAGGCGGTCAAGCTAGCTCGCGAAAACAATATTCCCTACCTGGGTATTTGCCTGGGCATGCAGGTTGCGGTAATTGAATACGCCCGGCATGTACTGGGAATTGCCGATGCCGATAGTTCGGAGTTCAACGAAAAGTCTGAGAACCCGGTAATTGCCCTGATCACCGAGTGGCAGGACCAGTTCCAGGGTGTGCAGGCGCGCAGCAAGGAATCTGATCTGGGCGGCACCATGAGGCTGGGTGCCCAGGAAGCTCTTCTGGTGCCCGGTAGCCTGGCTGCTCGCAGCTACGGTGCCGAAAGTGTCATGGAGCGCCATCGTCACCGGTATGAATTCAATAACAACTACCTGGAAAGAATGAGCGAGGCGGGAATGAGTTTCTCGGGCCGCTCAGCTGACGGACTGGTGGAAATTATTGAACTGCCTGATCATCCCTGGTTCCTGGCCAGCCAATTCCATCCGGAGTTCACGTCGACTCCCCGTGACGGCCATCCCTTGTTCTCCGGTTTCGTGGGCGCCGCCCGTCGGTATCGCGAAGAGCTGGATGCCTAGAAGAGGCGCGTAATGAAGCTTTGTGGCTTTGAAGTCGGTATTGACCAACCCCTGTTCCTGATCGCAGGTCCCTGCGTGGTGGAGAGTGAACAGTTGGCATTGGATACAGCGGGGCAGCTCAAGGAGCTGACCGCCGAGCTGGGCATGGGCTTTATCTATAAGTCCTCGTTTGACAAGGCCAATCGCTCTTCCCGGGACAGCTTCCGGGGCCCCGGCATGGAAGAGGGTCTGAGAATCCTGTCAGAGGTGAAGCGCCAAATTGGTGTGCCGGTGATCACCGATGTGCACGAGGACACACCCATGGCCGAAGTGGCCAGCGTGGTGGACGTGTTGCAGACCCCCGCGTTCCTGTGCAGGCAGACAAATTACATTCTGAACGTTGCCAGCCAGGGGATTCCGGTCAATATCAAGAAAGGCCAGTTTCTCTCGCCCTGGGAGATGGGTAACGTGGTGGACAAGGCACGTTCCACCGGCAACCAGCAGATCATGGTTTGCGAGCGGGGGTTCACCTTTGGTTATAACAACCTGGTCTCCGATATGCGTTCGCTGGCAGTAATGCGTTCAACCGGTGCCCCGGTGGTATTTGATGGCACCCATTCGGTTCAGTTGCCCGGCGGCAAAGGAACCTCTTCCGGCGGACAGCGTGAATTCGTGCCAGTGCTGGCGCGTGCTGCAGTGGCCGCAGGAATATCCGGGCTGTTCATGGAAACCCACCCCGATCCAGAAAAGGCGCTTAGCGATGGTCCGAATGCCTGGCCGCTGGATCGCATGCGGCCTTTGCTTGAAACCCTTTGTGAGCTGGACCGTATTGTTAAGTCCACCGATTTTGAGGAGTCGCGACTGGGCCTGTAGGCACCTGTGCGATGACTAACCAGGAGAGATTACCGATGAGTGTTATTGCCGATATCCGCGGTCGTGAAATAATTGATTCCCGTGGCAACCCGACCGTGGAAGCCGACGTCATTCTCAGCTCCGGCACCATGGGCCGCGCGGCCGTGCCCTCTGGCGCATCTACCGGCAGTCGCGAAGCGGTTGAGCTGCGTGATGGCGATAAGGCGCGTTATATGGGCAAGGGCGTTCTTACCGCCGTGGGCTATGTGAACGGTGAAATTCGTGATGCCCTGATGGGAATGGAGGTCACTGACCAGCGCGGCATCGATGACAAGATGTGCGAGCTGGACGGCACTCCCAACAAGTCACGCCTGGGTGCCAACGCGATCCTGGCAGTGTCCCTGGCCGCGGCCCACGCGGCTGCTGCTGACGCGGGCATCGGGCTTTATGCGTACCTGGGTGGGCCGGGAGCCAAGACCCTGCCAGTGCCGATGATGAACATCATTAATGGCGGCGCTCATGCGGATAACAGCGTGGACATTCAGGAATTCATGGTCCTGCCGGTGGGCGCGGCCAACCTGGGTGAGGCCCTGCGTTGTGGTGCCGAGATATTCCATACCCTGCGTGCGGTGTTGAGCGAAAAAGGCTTGAATACTGCAGTGGGTGACGAGGGTGGTTTTGCTCCCGACCTTTCGTCCAATGAAGAAGCACTGAAAACAATCCTGGTTGCTATTGAACGCGCCGGGTACAAGGCAGGGGAAGATGTGTTCCTGGGCCTGGATGTGGCGAGCAGCGAGTTTTACAAGGACGGCAAGTACAACCTGGAATCGGAAGGCCGCAGCTTCACCTCGGAAGAATTTGTGGAATACCTGGCCGAACTGGTTGATCGCTACCCCATTATCACCATCGAAGATGGTATGGACGAGAGCGACTGGGATGGTTGGCAGATCCTGACCCAACGCCTGGGAGACCGGGTGCAGCTGGTCGGTGACGACCTGTTCGTGACCAATACTGAAATCCTTGCCAAGGGCATCGGGATGGGGGTGGCCAACGCGATCTTGATAAAGCCTAATCAGATCGGCACCTTGACCGAAACCCTGGAAGCCATCGCCATGGCCGAAGAGGCGGGTTACGCGGCTGTCGTTTCACATCGCTCCGGTGAGACCGAGGACAACACTATCGCGGATATCGCGGCGGCGACCACGGCCTCCCAGATCAAGACCGGTTCAATGTCTCGCTCCGATCGCCTTGCCAAGTACAACCAGTTGCTGCGTATTCAGGAACAGCTGGGCGACGATGCTGCTTACGCAGGCCGCAGCGCTTTCCCGATTCGTCTGCCATGAGCCTATGCGGTTAATCGCGGTATTACTATTGCTCTTACTGCTGGTGTTGCAGGCAAGATTGTGGCTCGGAGAGAACGGGATCCCGGAACTTTGGCGTTTGCATAATGAAGTTGATGCCCAGGTAGAAGAGAACCAGAGGCTGAGCGAGCGCAATGATACCCTGGAAGCCGAGGTCATGGATTTGAAAGAGGGCACTGCTGCGGTAGAAGAGCGTGCGCGCAGTGAACTGGGCATGATCAAGTCGGACGAGCAACTGATTTTTCTCGCTGATCCAGATACCAAAACAAAAGAGGGCGAGACCCCGTAGGGACTCGCCTTTTTCTATGCCGTTTTGGCCAGCCACCCCGGGCTGCGCCGGCATTTATCGGACAATAGTTTATGACTGACACACACCCTGAATTTTCCTGGTCGGATGTGCTTGCCCTGGGTCCGTATTCGGCCTCAGGGGTGATGCGCTGCAAGAGCGAGGACTTCCAGGTTGAGGAAGTGCTGGGCTTTGAGCCTGACGGAGAGGGTGAACATATACTCCTGTGGGTTGAGAAGACCGACTGCAATACTGCCTGGGTAGCAGGGCAGATTGCCCGTCTGGCCGGCGTGCAGCGTCGAGACCTGGGTTACTCGGGTTTGAAGGATCGCTGGGCCGTGACACGGCAGTATTTTTCGTTGCCGGGAGGGGCGCTGAGCGCCGATGAATGGCTCGCCCTTGAGGCCGAGGGCTTCAAGGTCCTGGCAGCTACCGCGCATCGCCGCAAGCTCAGGCGTGGCACTCACCGTGGGAACAAGTTTCGCCTGGTTATCAGGCAACTGGAAGGAGACCGGGAGGCTCTGGAGGCCCGATTGCAAAGTGTGGCCAAAGGCGGAGTTCCTAATTTCTTTGGCGATCAACGTTTCGGTCGCGATATGGGTAACCTCGGACTTGCGCAAAGAGTGTTGTCTGACCCGCGCAGGCGCTGGCACCGTAATGACCGGGAGTTCGCCTTTTCCGCCGCCCGGTCGGCACTGTTTAATGAGGTGCTGGCAAGACGAATCCGGGAAGGCAACTGGAACACCGCATTGCCCGGAGAGCTGTTAATGCTGGCCGGCTCACGGAGCCTGTTTGTGGCAGAAACTGTGGATGAGGAAATTCTCGGCAGGCTGGCCTCCAGGGATGTGGGGCCAACGGGGCCTATGCCCGGCGAATCGGGGATGCAACCCGTGGGTGAAGCGCTGGCGCTGGAGCAGGACGTCCTCGCCGCATATTCGGCCTG
>JAOTSW010000044.1 GCA_029864735.1 Chromatiales bacterium
AAAATCGAAGAACAAGCTGAGATTGTGGAAGAGATGCCGGTTGAGCCTTCGCCGAAGGCCAAAGCCGTTGCAAATAGGGGCTCTCTTGTTGTCCTGGGGCTGATTGTGTCCAGTCTGGTTTGGTACCTGCTGGCTGATCGGTTCACGCCATACACTACTCAAGCGAGAGTTCAGGGCTATGTGGTCGGTGTCGCGCCTAAGGTTGCCGGCGTGCTGACCAATGTTTGGATCAAGAACAATCAGATTGTTGAGGATGGGCAGCAACTGTTCGAGATTGATCCATCCCAATATCGGATTGCGGTGGAAAAGGCCCGCTCGGATCTTGAAACAGCCCGCCGCCAGGTGGATGCCGGTAGTTCAGCAGTCGAGGCAGCCCGTGCCGGCTTACTTGCGGCCAAGGCGAATGCGGATAAGGCGGAAAAGGATGCGATGCGTCTGGAGCGCCTTCGCGAGGAAGATCCGGGAACGATTTCGCTGCGCCGGCTTGAGATTTCCCAGGCTTCTTTAGAGCAGGCAAGAGCTGGTGTCCGAAAAGCCGAGGCAGATATTCAAAGAGCGATTGAGCAAAAGGGTGGGGACGATGACAAGAACAACGCCATATTGAAAGCGGCAATGAGCGCAGTTGAAAAGGCCGAATTGGATTTGTCCAATACCGTCGTCAGAGCCTCGTCTCGTGGGTTGATCACTGATCTCAGGGCTGAGATAGGTCAGTTTTCAGGCACAGGAAGTCCGGTGCTGACGCTTATTTCGTTGCAGGATTTCTGGATTAACGCTGAATTCACTGAGAACAACCTGGGTAATTTGCGTGACGGCAGTCGTGTGGAAATACTTTTCGATTCCTTACCCGGTCAGGTGTTCAAGGGAAAGGTTCGTAGCATTGGGCGCGGAATCAGCGCTGGCCAGGCGCCGCCCGCGGGAACCTTGCCTAGCATTTCAAACAACCGTGACTGGTTGCGCCAGTCCCAGCGTTTTCCTGTGGTGATCGAATTTGACCTCTCGCAAGCCCCAAATCTGCCAGAGCAGTTGCGTATTGGTGGCCAAGCATCGGTCATGGGGTATTCCGAAGGGCATGGGGTGCTGAATGCCCTTGGCAAGCTGTACATACGATTTATGAGCGTTCTGTCCTATGCCTATTGAGGGAGCGAGCAAAGCTATGCCGTTGGCGACCAGGCGGGTTTTCCGACTGAGCCTTACGGTCGCGCTTTCCCTTGCGGCCAGTTATAGCTTGCAGCTGCCATTGCCTTATCTCGCTCCTATCTTTGCACTGATGTTGACGGTGACGCCGGGTCCGCCACTGGGGATGAAAGGCCTCATAGGGCTGATTGTGTTGGTCGCTGTCACCATGGGTACTGGTTTGTTGATGGTTCCCGTGCTGATTAACTATCCGGCGACCGGACTGATGCTGGTGGCTGTCGGGTTGTTCGTGGGCAACGACCTTAGCGTGAATAAGGGCAAAACAGCGGTTGGCGCGTTTCTTACCGTGGGACTCACGCTGCTTACGGCCGCGGGCGTAGCCAGCTTTGCGTTGGCCTTGTTGGTGGCCAAGATCCTCGCGGTGGGTATCGGTCTGGCGGTGCTATGCCAATGGCTGGTCTCTTTGTTATTTCCGGAGGACCCGGTAACCGAGGGAAATCCGAAGTCAGCCGATGAGGAGCGTGAGCAATCCAGCTGGATTGCGCTGCGCGCCACACTGATCGTCATGCCTGCATATCTGATGGCCTTGATTAATCCGGCAATGTATATGCCGCTGATCATGAAATCGGTGTCTCTCGGCCAGCAGGGGTCATTAGTGAACGCCCGCAGCGCAGGCCGGGAACTTCTGGGCTCTACCTTCCTGGCTGGATTTTTCAGTATCGTTCTTTGGTGGGCTTTGAGTCTTGCGCCTAACCTGTGGATGTTCTTTTTATGGGTGCTGCTTTTCGGCTTGTATTGTTCGAGCAAGATCTATGGCCTGAGTGCCACACGATTCCCGCCTTCATTCTGGATAAATGTGGTCGTCACCATGCTGATTTTGCTTGGTCCCGCAGTTCAGGACAGCGCTAACGGCAAAGATGTCTATAAGGCATTTGCGGTACGTATGAGTCTGTTTGTTGTCGTGACCTTGTATGCCTGGGCCGCGGTGTCGGTTTTGGAATATGTTCGTAATCGGCGTCTTGGTGTATCTGGCGTGCCTTCAGCTACTGCGGAGTTGCCCTCGTGCTGATAAATATTTTGGTTGGTCTGCCAACTATGGCAGTTTGTCTTGTGCTGGAGGCCTTGCTGCTCGTGGCTGCCATGCGCTTTTACGTGCGTCACGACACACAAGTGAGTGATCCGTCCATGTGGTCGACCCTGAAAATCCTGTCAGGCGTGATGATAATTCTGGTTATCGGCAATATTGGCCAGATAGGCATTTGGGCGCTATTGTTTCAGATGCTCGGCGAGTTTTCGGATTTCCACACCGCTTTCTACCATTCGGCTGTGAATTTCGCCACGCTCGGTTACGGCGATATTGTCATGTCTAGTGAGCATAAACTGCTGGGGCCGCTGGAGGCAGTCAATGGCGTTCTGATGATAGGTGTTTCGACTGCTGTGTTGATGACCGCCTTTCAGGACGCGTTAAAGAAGACGATCAGGGCCAGGAGAGCCAGTGGGGGAGGGGCGTCAGATTAATTGGGCGCAGTCCTGTCTGACCCCTGCTCGGGAGAACACTCTCGGACATAAAAAAGCCTCGTCCAGACTAAGGACGAGGCTTTTCAAGATGGCTCCCCGGGGCGGACTCGAACCACCGACAGGCTGATTAACAGTCAGCTGCTCTACCAACTGAGCTACCGGGGAATAGTGTTCAGCGGATGTACCGTTGAAGGGCCGAGATTCTGCCCTGCCAGTCCGGGCAAGTCAAGGCATCCGGGGCCGAAAACCCCCAATCTTTCGGAACATCAACCCAGGCACTGCTTCAGGCGCTCCATGGCGTCGGTGAGCGTGTCCATATCGATGGCATAGGATAGCCGCAGGTAGCCGGGGGCACCAAATGCCGAGCCGGGAACAAAGGCCAGACCCGCTTCCACCAGGAGAAATTCTGCCAGCTGGACGTCGTCTTCGATTCCAGGCGTATTTGCAATGGCCTCGCGCATGTCCGGGAAGGCATAAAAAGCCCCATCGCTGGTCAGGCACTTAACTCCCTTGATGTTATTCAAGCTCTTCACTACGAAATCGTGCCGTTCTTTGAACGCACCGGCCATCATGGCCAGGCATGACTGGTCTCCATTCAGGGCCGCCACGGCAGCTTTCTGGGAAATTGATACCGGGTTCGAGGTGCTCTGACTCTGAATTTTCTTCATCGCCTTCACAATCGGTTCCGGGCCGCCGCAATAGCCAATACGCCAGCCAGTCATGGCATAGGCCTTGGACACCCCGTTGATGGTCACCGTCCGGTTGTATAACTGCGGACAGGCCTGGGCAAAACTTACGAATGGAGCATCACCCCAATAGATATGCTCGTACATATCATCAGTCGCGATGACTACGTTGGGATACTTGTCGAGTACCTCGCCCAGGGCAACCAGTTCGTCGCGGGTGTAGACCACGCCTGTGGGGTTGCTGGGTGTATTCAGGAACATCATCCGGGTTTTTTCGTTCAGCGCGTCTGCCAACTGCCCGGGCGTGATCTTGAATCCCTGCTCGGCGCCGGCCAATATCGAGACCGGAGTAGCATCGCTCAGCAACACGATGTCCGGATAGGACACCCAGTAAGGGGCGGGGATAATGGCTTCGTCCCCGGCACCAAGTACCGCCTGACACAGGTTGAAGAGGGTCTGTTTGGCTCCGGTTGACACCAACACCTGGTCCAGCTGGTAGTCCAGTTCGTTGTCTCGTTTGAACTTGTCAATAATCGCCCGTTTTAGCTCAACCGTTCCATCTACCGCCGTATATTTGGTAAACCCTTCCTGGATCGCCTGGATCGCCGCCTGCTTGATGTGCTCCGGCGTATCGAAGTCTGGCTCGCCTGCGCCCAGGCCAATGACGTCATGACCCGCAGCCTTGAGTTCAGCCGCCCGCATCGATACCGCGATGGTCGGGGAGGGTTTAATGCGTTTTACTCGGTCGGATATTGGTAGAATCACTAGTTTGGCTCCAGCTGCACGCTCCCGGGCGGGAAGCGCCTTTATGGTACGGGAAAGGGCTGGCGCTGCCAATTGAGTTTTAGGACGGAAATCTTGTCTGAGAAGTTCCAGATCGTGTCCAGTTACGAGCCCTCGGGGGACCAGCCGGCGGCCATTGCCGGTCTGCTGGACGGGCTGGAATCCGGGCTGGCCCGGCAAACCCTGCTGGGCGTCACCGGTTCGGGTAAAACTTTCACGATTGCCAACCTGATTCAGAGCCAGCAACGTCCGACCATGATTCTGGCCCATAACAAGACACTGGCGGCTCAGCTATACGGAGAGATGAAAGGGTTCTTCCCGAACAATGCTGTCGAATACTTCGTCTCTTACTACGACTATTACCAGCCCGAAGCCTATGTGCCGTCCTCGGATACCTTCATCGAGAAGGACTCGTCCATCAATGCTCATATCGAGCAAATGCGGCTGTCGGCGACCAAGGCCCTTCTGGAGCGAAAGGACGTCATCATCGTGGCGACGGTGTCCGCTATCTACGGTCTTGGGGATCCCAACGCCTACCTTAGTATGGTGTTGCACCTGGTGCGTGGGGAAAAGATTGATCAGCGGTATGTTCTCAGACGGCTGGCCGAGATGCAGTATGCGCGCAATGACGTGGATTTTGGTCATGGTACCTACCGCGTCAGGGGTGATGTGATCGATGTTTTTCCGGCAGATTCTGAGCGCGAGGCGATTCGCATCGAGTTGTTTGATGACGAGATTGAGTCGCTATCGAATTTTGATCCCTTGACCGGGGAGGTGCTGAGGTCTGTGCCCAGGCTGACGGTGTATCCAAAGACTCACTACGTGACTCCAAGGGACGTACTCGTAAAGGCGGTGGGCAGCATCAAGGAGGAGTTGCGCGAGCGACTAATCCAAATGCGGGAAAACGGGAAATTGCTGGAGGCCCAACGACTGGAACAGCGCACCCAGTTTGATTTGGAAATGATCAACGAGCTGGGCTACTGCTCGGGAATAGAAAACTACTCTCGCTACCTGTCGGGACGAGAACCGGGCGAGCCGCCTCCCTGCCTGTTTGACTACCTGCCGGCTGATGCACTGCTGGTGGTGGATGAAAGCCATGCCACCATTCCCCAATTGGGCGCCATGTACAAAGGCGACCGGTCCCGCAAGGAGACCCTTGTAGAATATGGTTTCCGCCTTCCTTCCGCCCTGGATAACCGCCCCCTGAGATTTGATGAATGGGAGCGCTTGTCGCCCCAGACTATCTTTGTTTCAGCTACCCCAAGGGATTATGAGTATCAGCATTCGGGGCAGGTGGTGGAGCAGGTGGTGCGACCTACCGGGCTGGTGGACCCGGAGGTCGAGATTCGTCCGGTGGCGACCCAGGTTGATGATGTACTTTCAGAAATCAGGAAGCGCGCCGAGCAGGACGAAAGAGTCTTGATTACGACCCTTACCAAGCGCATGGCCGAGGATCTTACCGAATACCTTGAGGAGAATGGTGCCAGGGTGAGGTATCTGCATTCGGATATCGATACGGTGGAGCGGACCGAGATAATTCGAGATTTGCGATTGGGTGAGTTTGACGCACTGGTGGGGATTAACCTGCTCCGGGAAGGTCTGGATATGCCGGAAGTATCCCTGGTGGCAATCCTGGATGCGGATAAGGAGGGTTTCCTTCGCTCAACCGGAGCCTTGATCCAGACAATTGGCAGGGCGGCCCGTAACATCAATGGCCGGGCTATTTTGTACGCTGACAGGGTCACAGGCTCCATGGAAAGAGCGCTGGCGGAGACCCAGAGGCGGCGCGAGAAGCAAATTGCCCATAACATTGAGCATGGGATCACCCCGACCTCTATCCGCAAGGCGGTTGCCGACATCATGGAAGGAGCCCGGAGCGGGGCGCCGGTTCCAGGTCGTCAGAAAGTTGCGGAAGATCATGCCCTATACAGGCATTTGACCCCTGCGCAGCTGGCTAAAAAGATCCATCAGCTGGAAAAACAAATGTTCAAACATGCCCGGGACCTGGAGTTTGAGGAGGCGGCCGGGTTGCGAGACGAGATCGAATCGTTAAGAAAAATGGAGTTTGGACCTGAAGGTCAGGTAATTTAAATCAAATATTGTAAAAAACAGGCCTATTCGCACTTGTCATATGCACCTCTCTCGGCTATCTTTGTCCGCCCTCAGAGACGAGGTTGTAGGCGCGTAGCTCAGTGGTAGAGCACTACCTTGACATGGTAGGGGTCGCCAGTTCAATCCTGGCCGCGCCTACCAAAGTCTTCCCGAAGGGCGATCTCGTTTGAGTTCGCCCTTTTTTTCATTTCTGGAGAAGCTCTGATGCCCGTGATCAGCTTGCCCGATGGCAGCCAGCGACAGTTTGATCAGCCAGTCTCGATTCTGGCCATTGCCGAGGACATCGGTCCAGGGCTTGCCCGTGCGATGGTGGCCGGCGAGGTCGACGGTCGGTTGGTGGATGCTTCCCATGTTGTGGACGCTGACGCAAGCGTGGCCATCGTGACACTCAAGGACCCCAAGGGTCTTGAAGTAATCAGGCATTCCACGGCCCATTTGCTTGCCCAGGCGGTAAAGCAGCTTTATCCATCAGCCCAGGTCACCATCGGTCCTGTTATCGATGACGGCTTTTATTACGATTTCGCCTTCGAGAGGGCGTTCACCCCCGAAGACCTGGTGGCGATTGAGAAGCGCATGAAGGAACTGGCCTCCCAGGACCTTCAGGTGACTCGCCGGGTAATGGTTCGCGAGGATGCCATCAAACATTTCCAGGGAATCGGTGAGCAATATAAAGCAAAGATCATTGAGGATATCCCGGCCGGTGATGAGATTAGTCTCTACGGGCAGGGTGATTTTGAAGACCTGTGCCGCGGGCCTCACGTGCCCCGTACAGGCGTGTTGGGCGCCTTCAAACTGACCAAGGTGGCAGGTGCCTATTGGAGAGGCAATTCCGATAACGAGATGCTTCAGCGCATCTACGGCACTGCCTGGCCGGACAAGAAGGCCCTGAAAGCGTATTTGCACCGTCTTGAAGAGGCTGAAAAGCGCGATCATCGACGGATTGGTCAAAAGCTGGATTTGTTCAGCCTCCAGGAAGATGCTGGTGGTGGCCTGGTGTTCTGGCATCCCAAGGGCGCCCGGATTCGGCGCACAATTGAGGATTTTTGGCGCGATCGCCACGTTTCAGCAGACTACGAGCTGCTGTATACCCCGCATATCGCCTTGCAGAGCCTTTGGGATACTTCCGGGCACACGGATTTTTACCGGGAGTCCATGTATCGCCCGATGGAAGAGGACAATCAGCTTTACCAGTTGAAGCCGATGAACTGCCCTTTTCACGTGCTGATTTACAAAAATGCTCTGCGATCCTACCGGGAATTGCCCATGCGCTGGGCCGAGCTTGGTACCGTATACCGGCATGAAATGTCGGGGGCGCTGCACGGCCTGATGCGTGTCAGGGGCTTCACCCAGGATGACGCCCATGTCTTTTGTACGGAAGAGCAGATCGAGGCGGAAATTCTTGCGATTCTCGATTTGACCCTGGATATCCTGACCGCTTTCGGCTTCGAAAATTACGAGATCGAATTGTCAACACGCCCTGAGAAATCAGTGGGTTCCGACGATATTTGGGATAAGGCCACCGCCTCCTTGCGCACTGCGCTGGAGAAGAAAGGCCTGAAGTTCGGAGTGGACGAGGGCGGCGGCGCTTTCTATGGTCCGAAGATCGATATCAAGATCGAGGATGCCATTGGCCGGCGCTGGCAGTGCTCAACCGTCCAGCTGGACTTCAATCTTCCCGAGCGCTTTGACATGGAATATGTGGCGGCCGATGGAAACCGCAAGCGACCGATCATGATCCATCGCGCATTGCTGGGATCTTTGGAGCGTTTCTTTGGGATTTTGGTCGAACATTACGAAGGTCGGTTCCCGCTTTGGCTGGCTCCTGTGCAGGCTGTAGTGCTGAATATTACCGATCGGCAGGCCGATTATGTGGCCAGCGTGGTCGATTCCCTTAAAAAACAGGGATTTCGCATCGATTCGGACTTGAGAAACGAGAAGATCGGCTTTAAAATCCGCGAACACACAATTCAGCGGATTCCATACCTGCTCGTTGTAGGCGATCAGGAGATGGAATCTGGTTTGGTGGCCGTGCGCACGCGCGAGGGCGAGGACCTGGGGAAAATGAGCATCGAAGAGCTCACCCAAAGGTTCAAGTCCGAAGTTGCGAGTCGCGGCCGTAATTGATTTTGGAGGACTGAAGTATCGCTGCGTCAAAACGGGCTCGTCGTAATGAGGAAATCACTGCTACCACGGTAAGGGTGATTGATGATGAAGGAGAGCAGAAGGGAGTCATGTCGCTAACTGAAGCGCTTGAGCTTTCTTCGGCAGAGAACCTGGACCTTGTCGAGGTTTCTCCCAATGCAGAGCCCCCTGTCTGTCGAATCATGGACTTCGGAAAGTATATTTTCGAACAGAAAAAGAAGTCCCAGTCGGCCAAAGGCAAGCAGAAGCAGTCCCAGGTTAAAGAAGTCAAGTTTCGTCCGGGCACGGACGAAGGTGACTATCAGGTGAAGTTGAGAAACCTGAAAAAATTTCTTGAAAACGGTGACAAGGCGAAAGTTACGCTGCGTTTCCGGGGTCGAGAGATGGCGCACCGTGATCTCGGTCGCAAGCTGTTGGACAGGGTCCGTGAGGACCTGGAGGAGCTGGGCTCAGTAGAGCAGTTCCCCCTGATGGAAGGGCGACAGATGATCATGGTGTTAGGACCAAAAAAGAAGTGAGTTGGTAATCGTTTGCCACTCCGCCTGACCCGGGGCATTAGATCCCGATAAGGCCAAATAAACGGAGAGTAAGATGCCGAAGATGAAAAGCAATCGCGGCGCGGCGAAGCGTTTTCGCCGTACCGGGAAGGGAGGCTTCAAACGAGGTCAATCCCACTTGAGACATATCCTTACCAAGAAGTCGACCAAGCGGAAGCGTCATTTGCGCGCTACTCAGCAGGTTGCCGAGTGCGATGTGCCGATGGTTCGTCGCATGTTGCCGTTCGCGTAAGGGGGATATGAAATGTCAAGAGTAAAACGTGGAGTTACCGCCAAGGCCCGGCATAAGAAAGTACTGGCTAAGGCGAAAGGTTATTTTGGCGCCCGTAGCAAAGTCTATCGGGTTGCGAAGCAGGCTGTTACCAAGGCAGGCCAGTACGCCTACCGAGATCGCCGTCAGCGCAAGCGTCAGTTCAGGGCCCTGTGGATTGCCCGCATCAACGCTGGCGCCCGTGCTCACGGTCTGTCATACAGCGTCCTGATGCACGGCCTGAGTGTGGCTGGTATCGAGATCGACCGTAAGGTCCTGGCTGACCTGGCAGTGCACGACGACGCAGCATTTGGTGCGATCGTTGAGCAGGCAAAGGCCAGCCTCGCTGCTTGATTTTGGAATGGCTTTTTAGCTGATTCGGAATTGACGGAAGTTTAAAGAGGGGAAGGCCTGTCGGCTTTCCCCTTTTTTTTAATTTAATTTGTTTTTGCTTTGGAGACGCCTGTGAGCGAGTTGACTCGCATTGTCGAGCAAGCCCTGGGGGAGATTGATGCCGCCGGGGATCTGGCCTCACTGGACCAGTTAAGGGTCCAGTACCTGGGTAAGAAAGGCCTGATCTCCTTGCAGATGAAGACCCTGGGTTCATTGCCTGCCGAGCAGCGCCCTCTGTTCGGAAAGTTGGTAAATGAGGCCAAGGACGAGGTTGCAGGACGGATTTCCGAATGCAAGCTTAGACTCGAGGCTTTTGCTCTTGAGTCGAGGTTGGAGAGTGAAAAGATCGATGTGACTTTGCCCGGACGGGGAACCACCCCGGGTGGCATGCACCCGGTAAGTCGCTCAATGCGGCGCATAGAAACCTTGTTCCAGAGGGCGGGTTTTGCGGTGGAAACCGGGCCCGAAATCGAAGATGAATTTCATAACTTCGAAGCCTTGAATATCCCTGATTATCATCCGGCACGGGCAATGCACGATACTTTCTATTTTCCTGATGGCAGGTTGTTGAGGACGCATACATCGCCGGTACAAATTCGTGCGATGCTGGATCAGAAGCCGCCGATCAAGCTGATCGCGCCTGGGCGAGTTTACCGCTGTGATTCGGACTTGACCCACACCCCGATGTTTCACCAGGTAGAAGGCCTGGTGGTGGATCGTGATGTGAGCCTGGCAAATCTCAAGTCCATCCTGCAGCAGTTCCTGCAACAATTCTTCGAACGCGATTTGAAAGTGCGTTTGCGCCCTTCTTATTTTCCTTTCACCGAGCCATCGGCTGAAGTGGATATGGAATGTGTTATGTGCGGAGGAGAGGGTTGTCGGGTCTGCTCCGGCACCGGATGGCTGGAAGTTTTGGGTTGCGGAATGGTGCATCCCAATGTGCTGAAAAACGTCGGGATCGATCCCGAAGAGTACACGGGGTATGCGTTTGGCATGGGCGTGGAGCGTCTCACCATGCTGCGTTACGGCGTTAATGACTTGCGCCTGTTTTTTGAAAATGACCTGCGCTTCTTGCGTCAGTTCAGTTGAAAGATCGCGGAGCAATAACGCATGAGAATTAGTGAAAATTGGCTGCGCGAATGGATTAACCCGGATGTGGGTATTGAGCGCATCGCCGAGCAGTTAACCATGGCCGGGCTGGAAATTGGTTCGCTGGATCGAATCAGTCCTGAGTTCACCGGGGTGCTGGTAGGGCGGGTCAAGGAAGTCAGCCAGCATCCTGATGCCGATAGCCTGTCGGTGTGCATGGTTGATGCGGGCCAGGACGAGTTATTGCAAGTAGTCTGTGGCGCTCCCAACGTAAGGGCCGGATTTAGTTACCCGGTAGCGCTGCCTGGGGCTCGCCTGCCTGGTGGAGTAAAAATTCGTGCCTCCAAGCTTCGTGGAGTCAAGTCCCACGGAATGCTGTGTTCTGAGAGCGAACTGAACCTGGGTGAGGGCAGTGACGGAATCATGGAACTTGCCGGTAATCCGACGGTTGGTCTGGAACTCCAGGAATATCTGAAACTGGACGATGCGGTTATTGAATTGGACCTGACGCCCAACCGGGGCGATTGTCTGGGGGTATTGGGAGTGGCTCGCGAAGTGGCCGTTTTGAACGAAATGGTCTTCGAATGCCCGGCGGTATCTGAGGTCCCGGCGAAGTCTGACGCAGATTTACCGGTTGAGCTCTTGGATCCGGAGGGCTGCCCCGTTTATCTGGGCAGGGCGATTGAAGGTATAAACATGCAGGCGGTTACGCCTGAATGGATGAGAGAAAAGCTTCGTCGCGCTGGGTTAAGGCCGCTACAGCCGGTTGTCGATGTAACAAATTTTGTTTTGCTGGAGCTTGGCCAGCCCATGCATGCCTTCGACCTTGGCAAGCTCGCTGGTGGAATCAAGGTCCGCAAGGCGCTCCAGGACGAGCCCCTGGTGCTACTGGACGGCAAGGAAGTGAAGTTGGATGCGGACATGCTGGTTATCGCTGATCACCGGTCTCCGGTGGCCCTGGCCGGCATTATGGGTGGACTTCATTCCAGCGTAACGGATGAGACTACCTCAATATTCCTGGAAAGCGCCTTTTTCGCTCCCCTGTCCATCGTAGGGCGAGGGCGCCGGCTTGGCTTGCACACGGATGCATCGCACAGATATGAGCGCGGGGTTGATCCTTCGTTGCAGCGCAGGGCCATGGAAAGAGCGACCCAGTTGATCGTGGACATCTGCGGCGGCTGTCCGGGACCCGTGGTGGAAGCGAGGGACCCGCAGCATGTCCCTGAACGCAAGGAGATTGTTCTGCGCAGATCACGGCTGGAAAAGGTGCTTGGAGTGTCTGTGCCCGACCGGCAGGTAATTGGCATCCTCAGGCGGCTTGGGTTGGATGTATCCGAGACGCCGGAAGGATGGCGCGGGTTACCTCCGATGCACCGCTTTGACCTGGAAATAGAGGAAGATCTGATCGAGGAAGTGGCGAGAATATTTGGCTATGACAATATCCCTGAAAGCCCACTGAATTCAGATGTCGTCGTGCCGGTCGTGTCCGAATCCAGAGTTGAGAGTGATGTTCTCAGGGACCGTATGATTTCCATCGGCTACCAGGAAGTAATCAGTTATAGCTTTGTGGATCCCAAAGTTCAGCAACTACTGTTTCCAAAAGTTGAGGCAGTGGTCCTGAGTAATCCCATATCATCTGAATTGTCGGTGATGAGGGTGTCTTTGTGGCCAGGATTGATCCAGGCCCTGCAGCAAAATCTGGCTCGCCAGCAAGAGCGGGTGCGAATCTTCGAAATTGGTGTGAAGTTTGTTCGCCAAGATAATGAAAAACCAGAAAATAATATGATTTCTGGCCTCGTGTGTGGACCCCTTTCAGATGAGCAGTGGGGGAAGAAATCCGTGGCAGCTGACTTTTTTGACATAAAGTCTGATGTCGAGGATATTTTGCGCTTGAGCGGCGCATTTCATGAGTTTACGTTCGAATCGACGGCCCATTCGGCGCTGCACCCCGGGCAAAGCGCCAGGATCATCAGAGAAGGGCGGCCCGTCGGTTGGCTCGGCGCCTTGCATCCGGAAGCGCAGGCGAAACTGGGTTTAAGGAATCCTGCGTTCCTGTTCGAATTGGCCATAGATGCGGTAACTGCGGCGAAAATGCCGGTATTTTCGCCGATTTCGAAATTTCCGCGTGTTCGGAGAGATCTGGCGATAGTATTGCCTGAGGGCATTGAGGCTGAAGAGATCGTTTCTACGGCCACGTCCGTGGCCGGGCAACTGCTTGTCGACTGCCGCTTGTTTGATGTTTACCGGGGATCGGGGATAGATTCCGGACTAAAAAGTGTCGCTTTAGGCTTGATTTTACAGGAATCATCGCGCACGCTTACCGACCAAGAGGCCGACCAGGTAGTTGTTGCCGTGGGAGAAGCCTTGAAGAATGAGTTTGGCGCTCAGATAAGAGATTAGATTGATGGCATTGACCAAAGCTGACATGGCCGAAGCATTGTTCAACGAATTAGGGTTGAACAAGCGGGAGGCACGTGAACTTGTTGATATGTTCTTTGAGGAACTCAGGAACGGGTTATCCAATGGCGAGCAAGTCAAATTGTCGGGCTTTGGAAACTTCGATCTGAGAGACAAAAACCAAAGGCCTGGTCGAAATCCCAAAACGGGGGAAGAGATTCCAATTACTGCCCGCAGGGTAGTGACGTTTCGTCCTGGCCAAAAACTGAAGGCACGCGTGGAAGCATATGCTGGAACCGGGAAATAACGACCAACTGCCCCCTATCCCGGGGAAGCGGTACTTCACTATCGGTGAAGTGAGTGATCTGTGTGGCGTAAAGCCACATGTTCTCCGCTATTGGGAGCAAGAGTTTCCGCAGCTCAAGCCTGTCAAGCGCCGTGGCAACAGGCGTTACTATCAGCGCCAGGATGTATTGATCATCAGGCAGATTAGGGGGCTCTTGTACGAGCAGGGTTTTACCATCGGTGGAGCCAGGCAGCGCCTGACCGGCGAGGAAGCCCGGGAAGACGTCAATCAGAGCCAGCAAATAGTCAAACAAATCAGAGTAGAGCTGGAAGAGATCCTGAAAATTCTTCGCAGATAGTCCTTTTGCTCTTGTAGTTCTCAGCTATTAAGTTATTATGCCGGCCTTCCCTGAGGGGAGCGGATATTGTCGGGGCGTGGCGCAGCCTGGTAGCGCACCTGCATGGGGTGCAGGGGGTCGGAGGTTCGAATCCTCTCGCCCCGACCATTTATCCGCTACGAATTATAACTTCAGAACTTTTTATTAAACCGGCTTCCCGCCGGTTTTTGCGTTTATGTAATTAAGGTAATTGTCTAGGCTGGGCCGTCAATGATATACAAACCTAGCCCTATTCGAGTGTTTGTTGGCTCCTCGATTTCATTGGCGGCAATCCAGTCGTCCAGATATTCCAATAAATCTGTAGCCTTTTCTTTTGCAGTTAGTCTAAACCTTTCTGCGGTTTCTTCATCAAT
Source organism: Chromatiales bacterium (assembly GCA_029864735.1). Taxonomy (GTDB): domain Bacteria; phylum Pseudomonadota; class Gammaproteobacteria; order Steroidobacterales; family BM003; genus CAKZML01. Next base: position 14,098 of record JAOTSW010000044.1, read on the forward strand.
TCTGTCTGACCAGACAAATCTTTCAAGATGCGGGCTCTTGTTCTCATGGCCAAGAATGTTTTGGCTTGCGGTGTGAGCTAAATTCTCTAACGACAGTGACACGGCATCAACGAATATTTCAGTTTTACCCGATGGGAGAAAATACCTTGTAGTGACCTTCAATTTACCTTCCAGAGTCTTAATAACAGAGCCAGTTCTTTGTAGTTCCTGTAACAGGGCACCGGGAGGGACGTCGCCCCCATACAGTTTCGCCAACTGTTCAAAACTTTCAGTTTTTGAATCAACTTGCAAATCCAGAGGGTTTCCCGTTTTGTCGAGGAACTTGGGGTCCTTGTGCCAGAAATGCAGCACGGTTGAGGCGGGTCCCATCTTTGAGTTTCTGTTGAGTTCGGTATGAAGGCTATCTTTAACTCTCTTGACTTCTTTTCTGGTGAGTCCGGTTAGCACCGCCACTCTAGACGTGTTTGTCGGGCGGCCTCGCAGACCGTATTCATTGGTTGCTACTCTAACGAATGCTCTTTTGGAGATTTCAGAAAATTCTTTGTAACCAATCCCTAGGCCCAATAACATTCTTGCTATTGGAATCATGAATCGCTCGCATGCAGCCATTATGCGGCTTCTATCATTTTCCACTCGGAACAGCCCCTGTATTATTTCCCTACTGACCCTGTGCGTAATCTGGTTTTCGGTTCAATTAGAATGATATTTTTAGAATAATACTTCATTTGACGCGAAAAATTATTCTGTTTCTTCGGCGGGTAATTTACTTTGTATTCTAGCTTAAACCTTTTAAATGTATAATCGATAAGGGTTCGCTTCCATAGGCTTTGAAAAGCGATCGGATTTTTGGGGAGAAGGGCAGGATTTTGGGCGCATTCTTTAGATGCTTGAAAGCGGTTTGCCGGGGATGCGAAAATCGGCCGTTTTGTCAAGTGCCTATTTTTCTGGAGAGGGGCTTGCTGCGTTGCAGCATCCGTTATTTGGCCTGAATCATTGACACAAGCGATAAAAAGGACGCTGCGACCATAGTTTTCAAGGCTTGCAACGGGGGCGGCCAGTACCCCTGACACCCATTTCACGGTTTACTCCCCGGAAACTATCTGTTATTAGTTTGCACCCTTGGAGTGCGGGACCTGTAAGCCCTGTAGGGGTATTATTGGGTTTCTTATTCCATTGGACGAGTTTGGTCAGAGTTCAAAAACAGGTTGCCGCAGGTTTTCACTGTTGCACCTCTAGCACTGAAGCTGAACTTTTTCGCCAAAGAGTAGATTCGGGCTCGCACCGGGTAGCTCAGGTGGAGAGGGTTTTTGTTCCATGCCAGACATCGGATAACGAATTTACTGTTTGCTTTGTTTGAGGGCTCTTCATGTTTCCCAACAGATCTCTGTTTGTAGCACTTGTGACCAGCGTGTCACTTTGTGCCGGCCTGGCGGTTAGCACCGCGTCGGCTGCCAGTCTTGACGGCGTATTCTCCGCGAGTGAGCGAAAGCTCAAGCTGGCTCAGGCCTCTCAGGAGAAAATCGATAAAATCGTGGAACAGACCCAGGGCGTCCACTCCCAGTGGCAGGCTGTCACGAAGGAGATTGACGGCCTTGAGGTGTACAACACGTTGCTGGACCGGCAGATCGCCAACCAGTTGACCGATATGTCAGACCTGAACACTTCAATTGACCAGGTTACGGTTATTGAACGTCAGATCACGCCGTTGATGCTTCGCATGATCGATGCCCTTGACCAGTTCGTGGCTTTGGACGTGCCGTTCCTGCCTGAAGAGCGTGCGGGACGTGTAGATCGTCTGCGAGGACTGCTGGAGCGTTCGGATGTGACGGTGGCTGAGAAGTTCCGCTCCGTGATGGAGGCCTACCAGATTGAGAATGATTACGGCCGCACCATCGAAAGCTACAATGCGATGCACCAAGTCGGTGGAGCTGAGCGTGAAGTAAGTTTCCTTCGTCTGGGCCGTACCGGTCTTTATTACCAGTCAAATGACGGCCAGTTCTCTGGTGTTTGGGATCAGGAAGCTGGCGGTTGGGTTGAACTTACCGATGGCGCCAGTCGCAACCAGATCCGTCAGGGTTTGCGCATTGCGAACAAGCAGGTCGCACCTGAATTAATGTTGCTGCCCGTTAAAGCTCCGGAGTCCGTACAATGATTAAGAAAGTAATTTTGTCGGCCGTTGCCAGTATTTTGGTGTCGGCAACTGCCATGGCTCAGCAGCCAGCGGCTACTCTGGACGAGCTGCTGCAGCGTGTTGAACAAGGTCGCGTGTCTGAGAGTAAGGA
>JAOTSW010000045.1 GCA_029864735.1 Chromatiales bacterium
CGGGCTCGCAGTGGCGGCACCATCAGTTCGATGACATTAATGCGGTAGAACAAATCCTCCCGGAAGCGGCCCTGGGCCACCTCGTTGGCAAGATCTTTGTGGGTGGCGCTGAGAATCCGCACATCCACAGGCAATTCCCGTGTTTCACCCACCGGCCGCACGGAGCGTTCCTGGATGACCCGCAACAGCTTCACCTGCATGGGCAGGGACAGGTCGGCGATCTCGTCCAGGAACAAGGTGCCGCCCTCGGCAGTAGCGAACAGCCCTTCCTTGTCCGCCACCGCCCCGGTGAAGGAGCCTTTCTTGTGGCCGAAAAATTCGCTTTCCATAAGTTCCGTGGGAATCGCGCCACAGTTCACCGGCACGAAGGGGCCGGCTGCCCGGGGGCCCTGCTGGTGAATCAGCTTGGCCACCAGTTCTTTTCCGGTGCCCGACTCGCCGCAGATATGCACCGGGGCCTGGCTGCGCGACACCTTGTCTATCATTTCCCGGACCCGGTTAATTACCGGCGACATGCCCAGCAGGCCTTTCATGGCCAGGGTGTCCCCGGCGCCTTGCACCTTGATGGCGGCCCCGACCAGGTTGCGCAGGTCGCCCAGGTTCACCGGCTTGGAGACAAAATCGAAGGCGCCCAACTTCAGGGCACGCACCGCAGCTTCCACGTTTCCGTGGGCGGTGATTACGGCTACCGGCACCTCGGGAACGGCTTGCTGCATCCATTCCACCAGGTCCAGTCCGTTTCCGTCGGGCATTTGCATGTCCGTCAGGCAGAGCTGGAACTTGTGTGCCCGCAGGGCCTGCTTGGCTTCGCTGACGTTACTCGCGGCTATGGGTTCCATGTCCATGCGCCTGAGGGTCATGGACAGGAGTTCCCGAATATCGGGTTCGTCATCGACGACCAGTACCGAAGGCTTGTTCATTGCTCTTGCTTATCCCAACGTTGCGGATCCGTGAAAATAATGCGGAATATGCTGCCGCCATCTTTGGCCGGCAGGTATATCAGGGTCGCGCGGTTACACTCGCACAGCTCCCGACAGATGAAAAGTCCCAGTCCGGTGCCTTCCTGGCCGGCGGTGAAGAACGGCTCGAAAAGCTGCTCCCTGGCGGCCTCCGGCACACCGGGTCCGCTGTCCTGGATTTCCAGGAACGGTCGGCCGCTGTTGGGAACCCTTCCGGTACGGATTTTAAGCTGCACACGGCCATCCTCGCCGGCGCCGTATTTCAATGCGTTCTCGCACAGGTTCCACAGCACCTGCTCCAGGTGGGATGGGTCCATGAGGATTTCTGTGGGCGAACTGACAGAGGGAATTTTCATCCAGTCGCCGCTGAGCTGCATTTCCTTGGCGAAGGTGCTGGCAAATTCTCCCAGCCAGTCTTCCAGGTTGATTCTCTCAGGGGTGGTCTTGTCCCGGCGGGAAAGTTGCAGCACGTTCTCCACGATGTTGCTTACCCGATTCGCGTTGGCATGAATGATTTCTGTCAGGCGTCGTTCATCCGGCCCCAGGGCAGGAGATTCGGCGAGCAACTGTCCGGCATGACTCATGGCGCCCACCGGGTTGCGAATTTCGTGGGCGATGCTGGCGCTGAGTCTGCCCAGGGAAGCCAGCTTGGACTGCTGTACTTTTTCCGCGAACAGGCTTGAGTCTTCCAGGAATATCAGCAATGCACCGGTCTGGGGATTGTCGATGGCGGCAAAGTGGGCGTTGATCAGGGTGGCCTTGTCCGGTGCCATGAATTGTTCGGAGTGGGATTCATTTCCGCCGCGTTTGCGCCATCGACGGACCAGATCAAGTAATTCCAGTGACACCAGGGAAAGGTGCGCGCGACTGGAGGTGTCCGGCAGTCCAAGCAGCCTTGCCGCAGAATTATTAACCAGTCGAATACTGTCGTCCTGATCCAGTACCAGGATGCTTTCGCGCAAATTCTGGATGATGTAGTGGTTTAGCTGGGACAAGTTGGCCAGGTCGAAACCGCGCTGGCGGGCGAGGGCCTCACTGGCCCGCAACCTGACTGCAAGGGGTTGGGCGACCAGGGCCACCAGGAACAGCAGGATCCCAAGCAGGCCCGCCGAGACAAAGCTGGAACTGGATGCCGTGCCCTCGGCCAGAATCAGCGCCTGCTGGGCAAGCACTGCAAGGGTCGATACGGCCGCCGCCAGCAAGGCCCCACGCCGTCGCAGCACCAGGCTTGAGCCGCCCACGGTAACCATCAGCAGGTTGGCCAGCCCGCTGTCCACGCCTCCGCTGGTATGGGCTATGGTGCTGATACAGGCAACGTCAATCAGCGTCTGGAATGCTGCCTGGTTACCCAGGCCGGGCCAGCGGCGGTGCACAAATCCGGCGTTGATTGCGCCGAGCAGTCCCAGCGCCACCGCCGCCGACAGGAAGGTAAGCGGATCTTTCCCGCCCACCAGGGCCAGATCGGGGACGCCGAAGAACAGCGCCAACAGGATCAGCGAGGCAACCACACGGTAGCCATTGAGAATTTGCAGCAGGCGCCAGGACAGGTCCGCGTCGTCGCCCATCAGGGAATACAGCCTGGTTGGCTCTCCCGAATGCGCGTTCGTTGGGTCCTCGTTGCGGGACTTACGCATAGTGATTGACCTGTTGTTCATGCAATCTCCGGATTGTAAAAGGCTATGGTGGCGGGTGCCACAAAGTAGTTGCTCCAAAATTTTGCGAATCAATGGGCTTTGCTCCAAAATACCGGGTCTTTGCCCACACCCTCCAGAGGACGGCATGAACCTTCACGAATATCAATCCAAGCAATTATTTCGCGATTACTCGATTCCGGTGCCTAACGGCTTTCCGGCAACCACCCCCGAAGAGGCTGTTGATGCCGCCGGGAAACTCGGTGGGGAACTTTGGGTAGTCAAGGCGCAGGTACACGCTGGCGGACGCGGCAAGGGCGGTGGCGTAAAACTCGTTCGTAGCCTTGACGAGGTACGCCAGGCTACTGCCGACATGCTCGGCAAGCGCCTGGTCACCCATCAAACCGGCCCCGAGGGTCTGCCGATCAATTCGGTGATCGTCGAGTGTGGTTCCGATATCAAGCGAGAGCTGTATCTGAGCCTGTTGGTGGATCGGGCCCAGGAACGCGTGGTGTTCATGGCGTCGGCTGCCGGCGGCATGGACATTGAAGAGGTGGCCGCCAAGACCCCGGAGCAGATTTTTACTGTCGCGGTGGATCCGGCCGCCGGCCTGATGCCCTATCAGTCACGTCTGATGGGCTTTGGCCTGGGCCTTGAAAAGGAACAGCTCAAGCAGTTCAGCAAGATTACCCAGAGCCTGTACAAACTGTTCATGGAGCAGGATGCCGGCCTGGTGGAAATCAACCCGCTGATCGTCACCGGTTCTGGTGATGTGATGGCCCTGGACGCCAAGATCAATGTCGAGGCCAACGCCCTGTTCCGTCAGCCCAGGCTGGTCGGGTGGCGCGATGCCAGCCAGGAAGACGAGAAAGAGAATGAGGCTCACGAGCAGGGTCTTAACTACATATCCCTGGACGGTAACATTGCCTGCATGGTCAACGGCGCTGGTTTGGCCATGGCCACCATGGACGTCGTCAAGTTGTATGGCGGTGATCCCGCAAACTTCCTGGACGTGGGTGGCGGCGCTACAGCAGAACGCGTGGCCTTTGCCTTCAAGCTTATTCTGTCCAACCCCAGTGTGAGCACCATCCTGGTGAACATCTTCGGCGGCATCGTTCGCTGCGACCTGATTGCCGAGGGCATTATCTCGGCGGTGAAGGAAGTCGGCGTCAAGGTGCCGGTGGTGGTTCGCCTGGAGGGGACCAATGTTGAAGCGGGCAGAAAGCTGCTGGCTGAGAGTGGTCTGGATATTATCGCTGCCGACGACTTAACCGACGCGGCCAAAAAAGCCGTCGCCGCTGCGGCTTAAAGGGGCAGAGTAATGAGTATTCTAGTAAACAAGGACACCAAGGTTATCTGCCAGGGTTTCACCGGCAAGCAGGGTACCTTCCATTCCGAACAGTGCCTGGCCTACGGCACGCCGCTGGTTGGCGGTGTGACCCCCGGTCGTGGCGGTGAGCGGCACCTGGGTCTGCCCGTGTTCAACACAGTCCACGATGCAATCCGGGAAACCGGCGCTGAAATCAGCATGATCTATGTGCCCGCAGCATTTGCCGCGGACGCTATCCTGGAAGCTGCCGATGGTGGCGCCAGGCTGGTGGTGTGCATCACCGAGGGTATTCCGGTGAATGATATGGTTAAGGTCAAGGCCGCCCTGGCGAGCTATGACTGCCGCCTGATCGGTCCGAACTGCCCCGGTATCATCACCCCCGGCGAAAGCAAGATCGGCATCATGCCCGGCTTTATTCACAAGCCCGGCAGGGTCGGCGTGGTTTCGCGTTCGGGCACCCTGACCTATGAGGCGGTGTACCAGACCACGACAAACGGCCTGGGACAGACCACCTGCGTGGGTATCGGTGGTGATCCCATCCGCGGTATGGGCTTTATCGATTGCCTGGAGTTGTTCCAGGAAGATCCCAAGACCGAGGGCATCATCATGGTGGGTGAGATTGGCGGCACTGACGAAGAAGCCGCAGCCCAGTTCATCAAGGAAAATGTGACCAAGCCCGTGGTTGCCTACATTGCTGGTGTGACCGCGCCGGCAGGCAAGCGCATGGGTCATGCAGGCGCGATCATCTCGGGTGGCAAAGGTACCGCCGAAGAGAAGTTTGCTGCCCTGGAGGCCGCCGGTGTAAGCACCGTGCGTTCCCCGGCAGACCTGGGTACGGCCATGGGCAAAGCCCTGGGCGCCTGATTTAAGGTAACCCGGAGGCAATGGCCGCTGGAGGCAGGGTCTGATGACCGACACAATCCGAATCGCTCTTGGTCAATTGAACCTGGTGGTGGGAGATGTGAGCGGGAACGTCCAGGCCATGATCGAGGCGGCCAACACAGCCAGGGATGAACTCGGGGCCCACCTCGTGGTGTTTCCCGAGTTGTCCGTCACCGGATACCCGCCCGAGGACCTGCTGTTTCACCGTGGCTTTCACAGCAAGGTGGACCGGGCCCTGGAAAAAATTGCCGATGCCGCTCGCGGTATCGGCATTTTATTTGGCTACCCGGAATATGAAGAAGGACGCATCTATAACTCGGCGCTCCTGGTCAGGGACGGCAACGTCCTGGCCAACTATCGCAAGCGCTGCCTGCCAAATTATGGCGTCTTTGACGAGAAGCGTTATTTCACCCCCGGCAGCGAAGCCTGTGTGATTGACTACATGGGGCTGAAGCTTGGCCTGGCCATTTGTGAGGACGTCTGGGAACCGGAGCCGGCCCGGGACTGTGCCGATGCCGGGGCCAGCCTGCTGGTGGTGATTAACGGTTCACCCTACGATACGGGCAGGCCGGAAAGCCGGATCGAGACGCTTAATCGTCATGTGATTCCTACCAACATGGCCACCGTGTACCTGAACATGGTGGGCGGCCAGGACGAGTTGTTGTTCGACGGTAGTTCCATGGTGCTGGATGGCAGCGGAAAGCTGATGCACCGGGCGCCCATGTTCGAGACCGGTTTGACGGTGGCGGAATTCAAGCCCGGTGAGCCGATGACCTGCGTGCAGGGGGAACTGGCGCCGATACCCGAAAAGATTGCCGCCATTTACCAGGCCCTGGTGCTGGGTACCCGGGATTACGTTGAGAAGCACCGCTTCCCCGGTGTCGTGCTGGGCCTGTCCGGCGGTATTGATTCAGGCCTGGTGTTGGCTATCGCCGTGGACGCCCTGGGGGCGGACCGTGTTCGGGCCGTCATGATGCCCAGCCGGTATACCGCGGGCATGAGTTGCGAGGATGCCCAGGAGCAGGCTGCCCTGCTGGGCGTGCGCTACGACGTTATTCCGATCGAGCCGATCTTCCAGGCTACCGTGGATGCACTGGAAGAGGTCTTCGAGGGACGCAAGCCGGACGTGACCGAGGAGAATATCCAGGCCCGCTCCCGGGGCATGGTCCTGATGGCCATTTCCAACAAGACTGGCGTGATGTTGCTGACCACCGGCAACAAGAGCGAGATGTCCGTGGGTTATGCCACCTTGTATGGGGATATGGCTGGGGGTTTTGCTCCCATCAAGGATTGCAGCAAGACCCTGGTGTACAAACTGGCTCGCTACCGGAACACGATCAGTGCCGCGATCCCGCAACGGGTCATCGACCGGGAGCCCTCGGCAGAGTTGCGGGATGATCAGAAGGACAGCGACTCACTGCCTCCCTACGATGTGCTGGACCCTATCCTGGAAGGGTTTATCGAGAAAGACCTGTCGGTGGATGAAATCACCGCCCTGGGTTACGACCACGATACAGTTGGACGGGTGCTGGAGATGGTCAAGCGCAACGAGTACAAGCGTCGCCAGGCGCCGCCGGGGATTCGCATCAGTCGTCGGGCCTTTGGTCGCGACTGGCGTTATCCCATCACCTCGGGGTTTGGTCCGGGACGAAGCGGCGACTGAGTACAGGTGCCCTCTAGGGCAGCAGGCGCTTGCGCTTTTCTTTCAGGTGCTGGTTGGCCGCCATCAACTTTCGGGCGTCCGATTCCAGGTCTGTCAGGCCCAGTTTTTCGTAACACAGCGCCAGCATTTCCATTGCCTGGTAGGCGCTGGTAGATCCGCTATATTCTTCCATTACACGACGTGCACGGTTCGCCGCGGCGACAAAGGCACCTCGACGCACGTACCACTTGGCAACGTAAATCTGGTACTGGGCAAGCCGGTTACGCAGGAAAATCATGCGCTCCCTGGAGTCCTCGGCGTAATCGCTCCCGGGGAATCGCTCGATTAGCGTGGCAAAGGCCAGGTATGAATCGTCCAGACCTTTTGGCGGACGCTCGTTGTCATCAATTCTGAACAACCTTTCCAGTATCCCTTGCTTCTTGGGAAAGTAGACCAGGCCCTTTATATAGTAGGCGTAGTCGACTCGCGGATGAGTCGGGTTTTCGCGAATGAAATTATCCGCCGCGTCAATGGCTGATTCGGGCGCATCACTTTTGTAGTAGACATACATCAGGTCCAGCTGGGCCTGTTTGCTCAGATCGCTGAACGGAAACCGGGCTTCCAGTTGTTCCAGGTAGAAACTCGCTGCCTGGTAGTTGCCGGTTTTCATTGACTTGCTACCGCGTTCATAAAGCGTTGCCGCTGCCGCCGCCTTGTCACGCTCGTATTTGTTACTTGAGCAACCGCTGGCAAACACGGCGAGCAGCACTAGCAGTGCGCTGGTCCAGAGAAAGCGTGAGGGCGGAATGCTGATAAGTTTTATTGCAGGCATAGGTCGAACTGTGTCCCTGAAATCAGATGCTGTTTCAGACGTTGATTGGGCTCCGAGACGGTTTGCTGATCATGGCTTGCCGGTCCGGGCGCAAACGAGCAGTATAACTGAAAGGAGTCTCCGGGCTATTCATGAAGTCGCGACTTGGGCCTAAAATGTGCCGCTGCCAGGTGCCCAATCTATCGAATGAGCAGAGTTTACCCGGGATTGAGACCCAGGATGCGAACCTTTTGGCCTGGATTTGCGTCACGTTTAACCGACTTTTGATTTCCTGAATACACCGGTGCTTCAACCTTTATCGGGACCGGTGTCCGCAACGAGTGAGTGCTGAGTGAGCGAGCAACAATTTCATAGTCACGAATTGACGATCCCGGAGAACCTGGCCGGTTCCAGGCTGGACCAGGCCTTGGCGGAGATGTTGCCTGAATACTCCAGGAGCCGTCTGCAAAGCTGGATAAAGGCCGGTTCAGTGCTGGTGGATGGCCGCCAGTTGAGGCCAAAAGACAAGGTAATGGGCGGGGAGGAGTTGAAGATCCACGCTCCCCGACAGGCGGAAGTCCGGATGGAGCCGGAAAATATTCCCTTGAACGTGGTTTACGAGGACGAGCACCTGATCGTGGTGGACAAGCAAGCGGGCCTGGTGGTGCACCCGGGAGCGGGTAATCCGGCGTCCACTCTGCAAAATGCCTTGCTGCACCTGCGCCCGGAGCTGGTTGAATTGCCCCGCGCAGGAATCATTCATCGCCTGGACAAGGACACGACCGGGCTGATGGTGGTGGCGGCAAGTCTGGAGGGTCACACGGCGCTGACCCGGTCACTGGCGGATCGCGATTTTTTGCGCGAATACCAGGCAATTGCCTGTGGTGTCATGACCGCCGGGGGAAAGGTTTCGGCCCCGATTGGGCGCTCAAGCGCCGATCGTCGCAAGATGACCGTCAGGGAGGGAGGGCGTCCTTCAATTACCCATTACCGGGTGATCGAGCGTTTCCGCGCCCACACCCACATTCGCCTGATACTGGAAACAGGCCGCACCCACCAGATTCGCGTGCACATGGCTCACCTGCGCTATCCCTTGGTGGGTGACCCGGTGTACGGCGGCCGCTTGCGGATTCCCGCCGGGGCCAGCGAGCGGTTCGCCGAAGCCCTGCGTGGTTTTCACCGCCAGGCCCTGCATGCTGCACGGCTGGGATTTGCGCACCCGATTACCGGTGAACCCATGGAATGGGCCTCGCCGCTTCCCCAGGACATGGTCTCCCTGCTTGATGAACTGAAGAGAGATGCAAAGGTCATGGCCGAATGACACGGGCGCATTTTATCGAACCTGACTGGCCGGTTCCGTCCGGTGTGCGCGCCCTGAGCACCTTGCGCACCGGTGGGGTCAGCACCGGACCCTACCAGGGCTTGAACCTGGGCGCCCACGTTGGCGATGCGCCGGAGGCGGTGACGGCAAACCGGGAGTTGCTGGCCCGGGCCGCTGGCCTGGAGCGCGAGCCCTTGTGGCTGGACCAGGTTCACAGCCCCAGGGCGGTGTATGCCACCGACTGGCGGGCCGGCATCCAGGCCGATGCCTGTGTCGCCCTCTCGGCAGGACAGGTTTGCGCCATCATGACTGCTGATTGTTTGCCCGTGCTGTTTTGTGACGAGTCCGGCAAGTCCGTGGCAGCGGCCCACGCCGGGTGGCGCGGACTGCTTTCGGGGGTGCTGGAGAGCACCTTGTTCATGATGACTGCGCCGCCGTCAAAAATTCTGGCCTGGATCGGGCCCGGGATTGGTCGGCAGGCCTTTGAAGTGGGGGACGAGGTGCGCGAGGCGTTTGCCAGCCAGGATGCTGGCGCCGCCGCGTTTTTCGACGCCAACCCCGCCGGCCGCTGGCAAGCGGACCTGGCAGGTCTGGCCAGGCATCGTCTGAACCGCCTGGGACTGGAACGGATATATGGTGGTGACGTCTGTACTGCTTCCGACCCGCAACGCTTTTTTTCTTACCGTCGCGACGGCCAATGCGGTCGCATGGCCAGCATGGTCTGGTTGGAAGAATAGCTGGCGGGATTGTTTTAATACGACGCCGTTGGCAGTAGCATGACGGCCATTCTGATTACCATGGATACCCTGGTATGGGACCTCTAGGCTGGATAGTTCTTTTTACCCTGGCGGGCGGCGCCTTGAGTGCCCTGGCCGCAGGCGCCTTCCTGTTGGCCAGTGATTCTGTCCGAACCCGGCTCATTCCCCACCTGGTGAGCTTTGCCACCGGCGTTTTGCTGGGCGCGGCGTTCATGCGCTTGTTGCCCGGCGCATTCGAGGGCCTGGGTCCGGATAATGTTCATTCAGTAGGGCTCACCGTGCTGGCCGGCCTGCTGGTATTTTTCCTGTTGGAAAAACTGGTGCTCTGGCGCCATTGCCACCATGACGAATGTGATGCCCACGCCGGCGGCCATAACCATGACGCCTCCGGTCGCCTGGTGCTGATCGGCGATGCCATGCACAACCTGGTGGACGGTGTGCTTATCGCTGCCGCGTTCCTGACCGATTTTCACCTGGGTGTGGCCACCAGTATTGCCGTCATCGCACATGAAATTCCCCAGGAAGTCGGTGACCTGGCGATCCTGCTGCATTCGGGCTTCAGCCGGATGCGCGCCCTTACCCTGAACTTGCTGGTGAGCCTGACATCTGTCCTTGGCGGCCTGGCAGGGTATTACTGGCTGGACGGGGCGAGGGCCTATCTTCCCTATGCCCTGGCCGTGGCCGCCGCCAGCTTTATTTACGTGGCGGTCGCTGACCTGATTCCGGGTATGCACAAGCGGGTGGACATACGCAGTGCCGCCGCCCAGATCATATTGATTGCCGCCGGTATCGGCGTGATAGAGCTCACCCACCGCTTTACCCACTAGGGAGTCTCTGATCCATTCATGGACTCGTATCTTGCGGCTAAAAAAACCCGCTTCGGCGTTGCCCATCTTCGCAATAGCCCGCTATTACCTGCGATCGGCGCCTTGAATCGGGCTCTTTTCGCTCGCAATCTACTTCGTCCAGAATAAATCAGAGGCTCCGCGGCCTTCCAGCGCTTGCGGGTATTGAAATTGCCCGCATTGCCCCCAAATCAGGGTTCAGATTCGGACCTTTTTGAGGGCACGCAGATATGCGCATGGATAAACTGACAAGCAAGTTCCAGATGGCTTTGGGCGACGCCCAGTCGCTGGCCGTGGGCCGTGATCATCAATTTATAGAGCCCGTGCACCTGATGGTGGCCCTGCTGGACCAGCAAGGCGGAACAGTGCGCCACCTGCTGGGCAAGGCCGGTGGCAACATCAATTTACTTCGTTCCCAGTTAGGCGATGCCATAGACCGGCTGCCCCGTATCGAGGGCGCAGGCGGCGATGTCCATATGTCCAATGACCTGGGTAAATTATTGAATGTATGCGACAAACTGGCCCAGCAACGGAATGATCAATACATCTCCAGTGAGCTGTTCGTATTGGCAGCCCTGGAGGACAAGGGCGCACTGGGGCACTTGTTGCGTGATACCGGGGTCGTCAAGACCGCGGTGGAAACCGCCATTACCGAAATGCGCGGTGGGCAGAACGTGGATGATCCGAATGCCGAGGAGTCCCGACAGGCCCTGGAGAAATTCACCATCGATCTCACCGAGCGGGCCGAACAGGGCAAGCTGGACCCGGTGATTGGTCGGGATGATGAAATTCGTCGCACGGTGCAGGTGCTGCAGCGTCGAACCAAGAACAACCCGGTGCTGATTGGCGAACCCGGCGTGGGCAAGACCGCCATTGTCGAGGGCCTGGCCCTGCGCATCGTAAACGGCGAGGTTCCCGAGAGTTTAAAGAACAAGCGCATCCTGTCACTGGACATGGGCGGGTTGATTGCCGGCGCAAAATTCCGCGGCGAGTTCGAGGAGCGCCTGAAGGGTGTGCTCAATGACCTGGCCAAGCAGGAAGGGCAGGTGATCCTGTTCATCGACGAGCTGCACACCATGGTGGGTGCCGGCAAGGCCGAAGGTGCGATGGATGCAGGAAATATGCTCAAGCCTGCCCTGGCCCGGGGAGAGTTGCACTGTGTCGGCGCAACCACCCTGGATGAGTACCGCAAGTACATTGAAAAGGACGCGGCGCTGGAACGTCGCTTCCAGAAAATCCTGGTGGAAGAGCCTTCCGTGGAAGACACCATCGCGATCCTGCGTGGACTCAAGGAACGCTACGAGGTTCACCACGGCGTGGACATCACCGATCCGGCCATTGTGGCGGCCGCGACCCTGTCCCATCGCTACATCACGGACCGGCAGCTTCCCGACAAAGCCATTGACCTGATCGACGAGGCCGGTTCCCGAATTCGCATGGAAATTGATTCCAAGCCCGAGTCCATGGACAAGCTGGAGCGTAGAACCATCCAGTTGAAGATTGAGCGCGAGGCCCTGTCCAGGGAAAGTGACGAGGGTTCCCGCAAGCGCCTGGATTCATTGCAGGAAGAAATTGACCGCCTTGAAAGGGAATACTCGGATCTGGAAGAGATCTGGAAAGCCGAGAAGGCGGCCTCCCAGGGCGCCACCCAGATTAAGGAAGACATTGAAAAGCTGCGCATGGAACTGGAAACCGCCAGGAGGGCCGGTGACCTGGGTCGCATGTCGGAATTGCAGTACGGACGCCTTCCCGAGCTGGAAAAACAGTTGGCCGCTGCCAGTGAGGCGGAGTCCCAGGAACGCACCCTGGTGCGAAACAAGGTCACCGACGAGGAAGTTGCCGAAGTGGTGTCCAAGTGGACAGGTATTCCGGTGAGCAAGATGCTCGAGGGAGAGAAGGAAAAGCTGCTGCGCATGGAAGATAACCTGCAGCGCAGGGTGGTCGGCCAGGTCGAGGCGGTGACCATCGTCTCCGATGCCATCCGTCGCTCGCGGGCCGGCTTGTCCGATCCTAACCGGCCCAATGGCTCATTCCTGTTCCTCGGTCCCACCGGTGTGGGCAAGACTGAACTTACCAAGGCCCTGGCGGAATTCCTGTTCGATTCCGAAGACGCCATGGTGCGTATCGATATGTCCGAGTTCATGGAGCAGCATTCGGTTGCCCGACTGATAGGCGCTCCCCCGGGCTATGTCGGCTATGAAGAGGGCGGTTACTTGACCGAGGCGGTCAGGCGTCGCCCCTACTCGGTGATTCTGCTGGATGAAATTGAAAAAGCGCATCCGGATGTTTTCAACGTCTTGTTGCAGGTACTGGATGACGGTCGGCTGACCGACGGACACGGGCGTACCGTGGACTTCCGCAACACGGTGATCGTCATGACCTCCAACCTGGGCTCACAAAGAATCCAGGACTTGGCGGGGGAGGCGAATTACGAGCGCATGAAGTCTGCGGTCATGGAGGTGGTGTCACAGCACTTCAGGCCTGAATTTATCAACCGGGTCGATGACGTGGTGGTCTTCCATCCCCTTGGCAGGGAAGAGATTCGTCTCATCGTGGATATCCAGATTGGACGCTTGCGCCAGCGCCTGGTTGAGCGGGATTTGCAGTTGGTTATCAGCGATTCGGCCATGGATCGCCTCGCAGATGCGGGTTATGACCCGGTCTACGGAGCACGGCCATTGAAGCGCGCCATCCAGCAGCAAGTGGAAAATCCCTTGGCTCAGCGGATACTTGCAGGCGAATTCAGCCCGGGCGACACCATTACTGTGGAGGTGGAATCCGACCACTTGTCGTTTATCCGTGCTGCCTAAACAGTCCGGAGCCTGTAGAATCGCTCAATCTTTAAGGCAGCGAGGCCGCCGGTCCCGCTGCCAGTGCAATGGTGTACGGGAATCCAAACATGCCGATTTATGAGTATCAGTGCCAAAAGTGCGAGCACGTGCTGGAAGCGCTTCAGAAGATTTCCGAGGAACCCCTCAGGTTTTGTCCCGAGTGTGGAGCGGAGGAGCTCAAGCGCCTGATTTCAGCGCCGCGTTTTCGCCTGAAGGGATCAGGTTGGTACGAGACCGACTTCAAAAAAGACAAAGACAAGCGTCGCAACCTGGCCGGTGAGAGTTCGTCCAGTAGTTCGTCGCCCGGTTCCGCCACGGGCACTTCAAGCAAGGAATAGACATGAGCTCGGAATCAGTTCCTGCCGGAAGGTCATTGCGCCGCTACTTGGTGGCTGGTCTGCTGCTGTGGTTGCCCGTGGGCGTTACTTTCCTGGTAGTGCGCTTCCTGGTTGGCCTGATGGACCAGACCTTGTTGTTGTTGCCCCCGGAGTACCGCCCCGACGTAATCCTGGGAATTCACATTCCGGGTCTGGGGATCGTCCTGGCTTTCGGTGTGTTGCTGGCAACCGGCGTGCTGGCGGCTAATTTGCTTGGTCGTCGCCTGCTGGAAATCTGGGAAGGCACGCTGGATCGCATTCCGTTCATCAGAACCATTTATGGTGGCGCCAAGAATTTCGCCGAGACCGTGTTGTCTGACCAGGGCAAGGCGTTCAACAAGGTGTTGCTGGTGGAATACCCCAAGGAAGGCATCTGGAGCCTGGCCTTCAAGACCTCCGAGTACCTGGGCGAAGTCCAGGCCAAGACCGGCAAGGATGTGGTTTGTGTATTTGTACCTACCACGCCCAACCCGACCTCGGGATTTATTATCATGGTGCCCCGGGACGAGGTCATCGAACTGGATATGGAAGTGGACCAGGCCCTGAAAATGATTATTTCGCTGGGGGTTGTCGTGCCCCGGTGGACCTCGCCGGAGCAGGCTGCCAGCCTTGCTTCACGGTCACCCGGGACTTAAAATTCCCGCCCTTATTTTTTCTCAGGGGTTCTGCGACGGACCCCATTGTTACGGATCAGTCGATCATGCGAACCCATTATTGCGGAAATATCAATGACACCCACATTGGCCAGGAAGTGGAGGTCGCCGGCTGGATGCATCGCCGGCGTGACCATGGCGGTGTGATTTTCGTCGACCTGCGCGATCGCGCAGGCCTGGTGCAGATCGTATTCGATCCGGATCGTCCCGAGGTGTTTGGTGAGGCCGAGCGGGTTCGTGGCGAATACGTGCTGCGTGTCAAAGGACTGGTGCGCCCAAGGCCGGAGGGTACAGTTAATGACAAGCTTCCCAGCGGCAAGATCGAAATCCTTGCAAAGGAAATTGAAGTCCTGAACGAGTCGGACACCCCGCCTTTCCACCAGGATGAAAAAACCAGCGAAGAGCTGCGCCTGCGGTACCGCTACCTGGATCTGCGTCGCCCGGACATGCAGCGCAACCTGCTTCTGCGTCATCGGGTTACCAGTGTTCTGCGTCGTCACCTGGACGCACAGGGTTTTGTCGATGTGGAAACCCCGATGCTCACCAAGGCGACTCCCGAAGGGGCTCGCGATTACCTGGTGCCCAGTCGTACCCACCAGGGCAAGTTTTTCTCCCTGCCCCAGTCACCCCAGCTGTTCAAGCAGCTGCTGATGATGTCGGGCATGGACCGTTACTACCAGATCGTTCGCTGCTTCCGCGACGAGGACCTGCGCGCGGATCGTCAGCCGGAATTCACCCAGCTGGATATCGAGACCAGCTTCCTCAGTGAAGAGCAGATCATGGAGATCATGGAGATCATGATTCGCTCGCTGTTCAAGGAAGTCCTGGATGTGGATCTGCCTGATCCTTTCCCCCGGATGACCTACCAGGAGTCTGTGGACCGTTTCGGTATCGACCGGCCTGACCTGCGTATTCCGCTTGAACTGGTCGAAGTGGGTGACTTGCTCAAGGAAGGGGACTTCAAGGTGTTCTCCGGCCCGGCCAACGATCCCGAGGGACGCGTGGCGGCGCTTAAGGTACCCGGTGGTTCCCAGATCAGCCGCAAGCAGATCGACGAATACACCGCCTACGTGGCCCGCTACGGCGCCCGCGGCCTGGCCTGGGTGAAGTGCAATGACGTGGCTGCCGGCCGTGATGGTCTGCAAGCGCCGATCCTGAAGTTCCTCACCGACGAGGCTATCGACGGCATCCTCTCCCGCACCGGGGCACAATCCGGCGACATCATCTTCTTTGGTGCTGATTCCGCCAAGATCGTGAATGATGCCCTGGGCGCGTTGCGTGGAAAGCTGGGTGAAGATCTCGGCTTGATCGAGGACGCCTGGCGTCCGGTCTGGGTGGTGGACTTCCCGATGTTTGAATGGGACGCCGACAACAAGCGTTGGGCCGCCCTGCATCATCCGTTCACCGCGCCGAAGAACAACGATCCGGCAGAGTTGGCAGCCCATCCCAAGGGCGCGCTGTCCCGTGCCTATGACATGGTGCTGAATGGCTCGGAGATTGGTGGCGGTTCGGTGCGTATTCATCGCCAGGACATGCAGTCCACGGTGTTCAGGCTGCTGGACATTGGTGAAGAAGAGGCCCGCGAAAAGTTCGGTTTCTTGCTGGATGCCCTGAAGTTTGGTTGCCCGCCTCATGGTGGCATTGCCTTCGGTCTGGATCGCCTGGTCATGCTGATGGTTGGCGCCAACAGCATTCGAGAAGTCATCGCCTTCCCCAAGACCCAGACTGCTGCCTGCCCGCTCACCGACGCGCCCGGCGTGGTCAGCGACGCTCAATTGCGCGAACTCAATATTCGCCTGCGTCGCAAGGTGGACGAAAGCTCCTCGGAGCCGGCTGCCAGCTAGGTCACGATGGATAATTCATCTCACAACCGTGAAGCAGTGGTGCTGATTCACGGGCTGTGGATGCCCAGTGCGGTCATGGCCCGTCTCGGCCAGCACCTGGCCCGCTTGTCTGCCGACCGGCAGGTGCACCTTTTCGGATATCCGTCCCTGCGCGCCGATCTGGATGGCAATATCCAGAGTTTGTTCGACTTTGTCGAGGCGATAGACGCGGAAACGGTTCACCTGGTGGGCCATAGCCTGGGCGGTCTGCTGATTCTGAAGATGCTGAATTCCCGCCCGCCGTCCCGGGTGGGCCGGGTGGTATGCCTGGGTTCTCCGCTGCGCGGTAGCAGCGCCGGTGTGCGCATTCAGAGTCTTCCCGGTGGCAAGGTCGTCGCGGGGAAATCCCTGGTGCAGGCCCTGGATGAGCCACTTCCGGACTGGCAGGGGCAGTGGCCACTGGG
>JAOTSW010000165.1 GCA_029864735.1 Chromatiales bacterium
GTTCCACCATTTCTTGGCAACGCCCTTGGTGCCGGCGGCAATGTATATACCCGGCTCGATGGTCAAGACCATTCCCGGCTCCAGGACCCGCCACTCGTCCCCCACCTTGTAATCACCCACGTCATGCACATCCAGTCCGATCCAGTGACCGGTGCGATGCATGAAAAACTTGCTGTACGCGCCGTCCTTTATCAACTTGGACAGCGGACCCTTGAGCAGGCCCAGGTCCTTGAGGCCGGCAGTGATCAGCTTTACTGCCGCATCGTGGGGATCATTCCAGTGGTTACCCGGACGCACCTTGTCGATGGCGGAATACTGGGCCTTCAGGACCACTTCATAGATCGCCTGTTGCTCCTTACTGAAGCGTCCATTCACCGGATAGGTACGGGTAATATCCGAAGCGTAGTAGTCATACTCGCAGCCTGCATCGACCAGAAGCAGGTCGCCGTCTTTCATCAAGCGATCATTCTGGCTGTAATGCAGCACGCAACTGTTGGGACCCGACCCGACAATCGGCGAGTACGAGGGTGCACAGCCATGGCGGCGGAACTCATGAATCAGGTCGGCGTGAATTTCGTACTCACGCATATCTGGCCGGCAGGCCTTGATGGCCCTTATATGGGCCTGCGCCGCGATCTTGGCCGACTTTCTCATGGCGGAAATTTCTGCCCGACTCTTGTACAGGCGCATATCGTGGAGCAAATGATCCAGGGCAATGAATTCCTGGGGCGTGTGTGTGCCGCGGTTAACCTGCTTCCTTAGCTGCTGCACCCAGCTCACAACCTGCTGGTCAAACTCGGGACTGACGCCCAGGGTGTAATACACCCGTTCACATTGTTCGATCAGGCCGGGAAGAATGTCATCAACGTCCCCAATGGGGAACGCGTCATCCGCACCATAATCCTGTATCGCGCCGTCCTGCCCGGCTCTTTTACCGTCCCAGGTCTCGCGCAGCGGATCCCGTTCCCGGCAAAACAAGACGTATTCAGCCTGCTTGCGGCCGGGAACCAGCACTAACACTGCCTCGGGCTCGGCAAAGCCGGTCAGGTAGTGAAAGTCACTTTCCTGGCGGTAGTCATGTTCGACGTCCCGGTTCCTGAGCTTTACAGGGGCGGCCGGCAAAATTGCGATTCCACCCGGGCCCATCATGCGCATTAACTGCTTGCGCCTTCTTGCAAATTCTTTTTGATTCAACGTGGTCTTCCCGTGGCTTCTAGTTAGTGAAGAGTGGTCTCGGCGTCAGGAATATCCAGGCTTCCCGCCAACTCTTCATAAATCAGCTGTGCACCCACGCGCACAAACTCGAGGATCTCGGCAAAGGCATTCTCGCCCTCGTCCTTGTCCTCTTCCTCGTCGTCTTCATCAAACCCGGCCTGGGCCAGGCGACTGAAGTCCAGTACGATCTCGCCCACCTGCTCGCCCATAGCATCCTTATTAAGGGTGCCTGAAGCGCCCATGCCCGCAAGGAAGCTTTGACACCAGCAAGCCAATTCCTCGGCCCGGTCGACCAAGGCCGCATCATCGTCAGGAAGCATGGGGCTGAACGCCATCTGGCGCTCCTCGAGCTGGGTGGCCGTCTGGTGTGCAACCTTCTCCGCCAGCCTGGCCAGGGGCCCTTCCGGAGCCTCCCCTTCCAGCAACACGCTCCAAAGGGCACTCAAATTCTTGTCCGAACTGGCACAAACCAACCCGCTGATGGCGCCATGCAGTTCGGCGGCACTGAGCTGAATCCCGGCCTTTTCAACGGCCTCGCGCAGTTCGTCATAGGTAATATCGTTCAAGGTCGGGGAATCCCTGCTATCAATGGTGAAAACACCCGGCAATGCTAACACCGGCGGGTCCGGTAACCCAGAGTGATGCAACGAGCTCGTTGACCCGGAATCACGCCGGTTCTATAGTTCCGCCATGAGCAAAAAGTCACCAGAACACCAATTTGAAGTTGAGCTCAAGGCACTGGAGCGGCGCCTTGATGATTTAGTCGGCGTGGTTGACGTGCTGAAAGAGGAGAATCGATCCCTTAAGCAACGTCAGGATGCGCTGACCGGCGAACGCGCCCAACTTCTCCAAAAGAACGAACAAGTTCGCGCCCGGGTTGAAGGCATGATCACTCGCCTGAAGGCGATGGAGCAAGGGTAATGAGCGATTTCGTACAGGTCACTGTTCGCATACTGGAGAAGGAATACCAGGTGTCCTGCCCGGTTAAGGAACGCGAGGCCCTGATGAATGCCGCGGACTACCTCAATGGCCAGATGCGGGCCATCCGGGATGCAGGCAAGGTCGTTGGCCTGGAAAGAATCGCAGTAATGACCGCGCTGAACCTTACCGCCGAGCTGTTGGGCAGCAAGTCGCGGGAACAATTGATAGACGATGATTACGGCCTGCGCATCAAATCCATGCGCGAACGCGTGGAAACTGCGTTGCAATCAGGCAGGCAACTGGAGCTTTAAGCTCGCCGTATCAGACCAAACAATATTTAGTGGGACAAACCCGGATATAGCCCGGTTATAATGTCCCCCATCGAATTGGCGCTTCCTGCAGTGTTCGATGCAGACTGGGATCCCTCGACCCTAATTACTTATATCGGGGCGGATATCTGCAGATGTCTGTGCGCAAGTCCGCTACTGGCGGGAAGCCTGACGAATCTGCGATCTGCCCCACCTATTGCTCTGGTTCGAGAGCAAAAGTCTGTAACGGCACAGGCGGGAAGCGCCTCCTTATTCGGGCCTGGTGTGAACGGCAAAGAAAAAAAACAGCTACGCAATCAGGCAAGGCAAAAACGCCGCGCCCTGGATCGCCAGCAACGCACCGAAGCCTCCGCACGTATTTGCCAACGTATTGCGGCAAGCAAGAGCTTCAGAAATGCGCGGCGCATCGCCCTGTACCTGCCGATGGACGGAGAGGTCGACTGTTTGTCGCTATTTGAAACCGCCATGGGCGCGGGCAAGGAAATCTTCCTGCCCCAATTGCCGGGCCGTTATCCCCGGGTAATGAATTTTGCGCTGCTGGATGCCCAAACCGCCCTGGAACCCGGCCCCCTGGGAACCACTCAACCCGCCCGGGGCTCCCGAATTGCTTCATCAGCACGGGAACTGGACTTGGTAATCACCCCATTGGCCGCTTTTGACCCCCAGGGCAACCGGATTGGCATGGGGGCGGGATATTACGACCGAACTTTTGGATTTTTAGCCCACCGAAAGCACTGGATCAGACCCCGGCTGGTGGGAGTGGCCTTTGAATGCCAAAAATTTCCGGCGGTCCCCATCGATCCCTGGGATGTTCCGCTGTGGAGCGTCGTGACGGAAAGCGGATCTTATCCTGCCTCGAAAATTATCTAGCATCACCAATGGAGCAACACGTGAACTACTGGCTACTCAAATCCGAACCCGATGAATTCAGTATTGATGACCTGAAAAAAAATAAGACAACTCACTGGGATGGAGTTCGGAATTACCAGGCACGAAACATGATGCGCGACCAGATGAAAAAAGGTGACCTGGCATTTTTCTATCATTCGAATACTGACGTTCCGGGAATCGTTGGCGTGATGAAAGTCGTGCGAGAAGGCTACCCCGATCACACTGCCTTCGATCCTGATGACAAACACTACGACCCAAAGAGCGATCCGGACAAGCCGAGATGGTTCATGGTCGATTTGCGCTACATGCGCAAATTCAAAAAGACGATTCCGCTTGCAGTGCTTAGAGAATTCGCCGGTAAGGAGTTAGCGGATATGGCTCTACTCAGAAAAGGAAATCGTTTATCCGTGATGCCGGTGAGTAAAACTCAGTGGGATTTCATTACAACGCTTTCTGATTAAATGCCTTTATTTACAGGGTATATGTGTACTCGAACAGTTCAATGCACAGCCGTGCAACGGACCCGTTACGACAGCCACGATCATCCAGAGAAAAATCCGCAACACTTTTCGCGCTGAAATAGCAGCGCGAAATCTGCTTCATCGCAACATTGACTTGTTGGCAATATCATTTTCTTGTCGTATATACTCGTCCACGGACACCCTGACATGGAGACTAAAACTGATGGCTACTAAAAAACGTGCCTCGAAGAAGAAGGTCGCTTCCAAAAAGAAAGCGGTCGTAAAGAAGGCAGTGGCAAAGAAACCCGCCACTAAGAAAAAAGTCGCTACTAAGAAAAAAGTAGTGAAGAAAGCGGCAACCAAGAAAAAGGTTGCTAAGAAAAAAGTTGCCAAGAAGAAGGTAGCTAAGAAAAAGGTTGCTAAGAAAGCCACCAAGAAAAAAGCTACCAAGAAGAAGGTAGCTAAGAAAAAGGTTGCTAAGAAAGCCGCCAAGAAGAAAGTTACCAAGAAGAAGGTAGCTAAGAAGAAGGTTGCCAAAAAGGCGGCTTCCAAGAAAAAAGCCCCTGCCAAGAAGAAAGTTACCAAGAAAAAGGTAGCTAAGAAGGCAGCTCCGAAGAAAAAGGCCTCTGCAAAGAAGCCAGCTTCGAAGAAAAAGGCTAGTTCCAAGAAAAAGTAATAAAAATGGGTCTAAATCAGGCGACTTTTAAAGCCTGAACCAGCCCCAGGACTGTTATTATGTGCCCGCGTTTGCGGGCATTTTTTTTGGGAAGCCATTTAGCATGAACCAAGACAGCAAAAAGAAGATGGTGGCCGAGGCTGCCATGGAATTCGTCCCCGAGGGCGCCATTGTCGGCGTCGGAACCGGATCTACCGTTAATTTGTTTATTGCCTGCCTGGCCGAGAGGCCCGACAGCATCCAGGCCGCAGTTTCCTCTTCAGAGGCCAGTAGCGCCTTGCTGAGGCAGGCGGGAATTGAAGTCCTGGACCTTAATTCGACCGGAACTCTTGATGTTTACGTGGACGGCGCTGACGAAGTCGATCGGCACCTGAACCTGATCAAGGGGGGTGGCGGCGCGCTCACCCGGGAAAAAATCGTGGCTGCCGCCTCCAGGAAGTTCGTCTGTATCGTGGACGACACCAAGATGGTGGATATTCTCGGAGCCTTTCCCCTGCCAGTTGAGGTTATCCCCATGGCGCGCTCATACGTTGCACGCCAACTGGTTGCGCTGGGCGGCACTCCCCAGCTGCGGGAGGGTTTTATCACCGACAATGGCAATGAAATTCTGGATGTGCATAACCTGAAGATTATTGATCCGCCGGCACTGGAAAACACCATTAACCAGATTAGTGGCGTCGTGACAGTGGGAATTTTTGCCCAGCGGCCTGCAGACATTGTACTGATCGGTTCCGACCAGGGCCTGAAGCGTATTCCCTGACCAGGCAACCTGGTTTGCTGCCAGCGATAGCGAACCAGGGCCGCTTCTCCCGGGGAGAAAATCTAGGGGCGAACCTCGTCTTCCCTATTCAGGGCTGGGCAGCAGCAGTTCATGCATGAACCGGGCAGGCCTGCGGCCCAACAGAATTTCCAATTTCGCCCCGGCCC
The DNA here is from genome assembly GCA_029864735.1 of Chromatiales bacterium. Taxonomy (GTDB): domain Bacteria; phylum Pseudomonadota; class Gammaproteobacteria; order Steroidobacterales; family BM003; genus CAKZML01. Next base: position 5,421 of record JAOTSW010000165.1, read on the forward strand.
CGTCACAGACCGGGATACTCGCCGCATCCCTGGGTACTGTCAGGAGCAGCTGCGGGGCCTG